>NZ_JABXKI010000383.1 GCF_017115095.1 Nostoc sp. NMS4
ACTCAAGTCTCGAAGTTAATTGGTGTGAAGTAACTGTTATTAATGAGAAAACACAAAAAACTATCTACCAAAATAATTGGATAACCAATCATAAAATTACTGAAAATAATGTTGAAGAAATTGTCAAAGCTGGACGTAGCAGATGGAAAGTTGAGAACGAAGGTAATAACGTTCTAAAAAATCACGGTTATAATTTAGAACATAACTTTGGTCATGGTGAAAATCATTTATGCGAGTTCTTGTTGTCTTTAAATTTGCTATCTTTTTTATTTCATACTGTTTTAGATTTAGTTAATTACACCTATCAAAAAATTCGTGATTTATTAGTAACTCGGACTTCTTTATTTAATGATATTCGTACTCTATTAAAATTTTTATGGTTTAAAGATTGGTCAGATTTCTTCTCATTTATTCTCAGGGAATATGTCCCATTCAAAAAAGTAAATTCTAGTTGAAAAATGTCAACATATTGAAAGAGGAGGAGAAAGTTATTTATCAATAAAAACTACAAAGTTGGTTAGAATTTCAACTGGATTTAAGAGTTGAAATCGATTTTTAATGGACAGATTTTTAAAAACCTGTCTACCTCTGCTGTTGGATGATAATTATTTGTCAAAAAATGATGGTTCGACACAAGTTCTCTATTTAAACAAGAGAATTTTATCTGATTTTTTTTCAAAATGAGAATTGCTGGTATATTGGCGCAGCCCAGATGGTGAAGCAGAGGAATGGATGCCAGCAAAGTGGCTGAGAAAAATTTTAGGGGTCGTTGACTTACACCAAGGACAATTTTTGAATGCTGCTGGTGAAGTTTTAGCTTTTACCCTAAAACAACCTGGCGAAAGTTGGGAGAAGTATCAGTGCCATCTTCTTGTTGCTCGTCGTGATGTAGTTATTGATGCCTTAACTGCAAGAAATTTAACTTTGGCTTCGGGAATTCAGATATATCGTCAACCATCCTATCCACTAATTGCCCTATCCAATGAAAAAAGAATGTATCGAGACTGGTGTGCAACTGTGTTTTATACAAGTGATGGCTTGAAAACTACTAATTCTAAAGATTTGATTCGTCGTTGGGGAGAAGATGCTTAAAACTGGCGAATCTTGAACGTTAGAAATGCGATCGCACTGCCACTCATAAATAAAAAAGAGACCGGTACGAACCACGTCTCTAGGCGATGGGAAAATTTTTTAAGGGTTATACTACATCTGCAACCAGCAAGCCATTAACAGCTATGATGATTAACTGTGCTTGCAAAGGAGTATCAAAACAGGGTCTTTCATCTCTATTACAGGGCTGCGCTATCCATTTACCCTCCAGATTTTGATAAAAAGTACCTAACAATTGTGAACCGTTCCAAACTCGATAAAGTTCTCCAAAATCATCGTTTATGGAATCAATTTCTATTTCTGGGGGTGCTGGGTCTGTTAGTTGGTCAACGTAGCCCTCAAACTCTGATTGAGCCAAGGCTTGGTTATCAAATTCTTCTTGTACAATCATCTAAGTAACCTCATCAATGGGGTTTTACAAAAGGCGATCGCAGTCTCTTCCCGGAGTGGCGATCGCTTTTGTTTTGTCTATAAATTAATCTACGTGACGCGTAGTTATACGTCAAGCGTAGATTTATAAAACTTAGAATGTTATAAATCTACTTGTACTTTTAGATACTGACAAGTAGAGAAATCTACATCTAACAGCTACTAAACTGGGGATGTAGTGATATGCCTATGGATAAAGTGATTCGCTGGAAATTAAATGAAGTGATGGCGCGAAAGCGAGTGAGGAACAAGGATTTAGCTGAGGCGTTAGGAATTACTGAAAATTCTGTATACAGGCTGCGTAAGGTTGACGAAATGCCACGATTAGCCCCAGAAAGGTTAAACGGCATTTGTAAGGCATTGGATTGTCAACCTGGGGAGCTTTTGGAATATTTACCCAATGATGACGATGGCAAGGTAGTTTCTAGCGTTGAAGTGGCGTGATTTTAGGGTGTTGGGATTTGAGCGATCGCACTCATCAACAATTAGCGATGCCTACGGCGGGCTACGCCAACGCATCCTGCTGTTAAGTGAAATTGCCACTGGGCAATAGGGGGATTATCGCTCGTCCTCAAAAACGCAACATCAGTGATGAAATTCTCCACTTTTCTGGAATTTAGAGCGTTAATGTTGAATTATTCTCATGATCTAGTTGCGTTTCACACCCTTACCCATGAACGAACAGCGTCAGCAAGCTTATCTCAACCTTATTCGCAGCCTGTTAGATTCCCCTAGTGGTGAAGAATCAGAGATTTTAGCAGCAAACCAAGAGTTACTTGATGCTGGCTTTGTGCAGAAGGTAGAAGAAGTAGCACAGATGTTTTCCCAACACGGAGATGAGAAGACAGCGAATTGGTTGCAAAGTTTGGCAATGCAACTACGGGAAGCGTTGAATCTAGATAACAAAATAGATTTGCAATCTCTCAGTGAGGAGGAGAGACAAGCATATTTACAATTCTTGATGGAGGTACTACAAGCAACCGCAAACAGTAACGGTGATTCCCAGGTAGTTTACCCCTTGCTGGCAAATAATATAGACAAACTTGACAAAGTGTTAGCAGAAATATTGCGCCGTTGGGGGACAAATAGACTTGGGGAAGCCCAAGCAGATGAAGCGAAATATTTAGCAGCAGTTATTGTCACATTCAGCAATCTAATTCAGCAATTCCCCTTGGGTAGCAAAGCCAGCAATATGGAAATTGCCATTACTGGCTATGAAGTCGCGTTGACAGTCTACACTAGAGAAGCTTTGCCTCAAGATTGGGCAATGACGCAAACTAATCTCGCAAATGCCTACAGGGAGAGAATTAAAGGAGACAAGGCAGATAACATCGAAAATGCGATCGCTGCTTCTACTGCTGCTTTAACTGTCTACACTCCTGAAGCTTTGCGTTTTGAATGGGCAATGACGCAAAATAATCTCGCTCTTGCCTACTGGGAGAGAATTAAAGGAGACAAGGCAGATAACATCGAAAATGCGATCGCTGCTTATAATGCTGCTTTAATTGTCAGAACTCCTGAAGCTTTGCCTTTTGAATGGGCAACAATACAAAATAATCTCGCTCTTGCCTACAGGGAGAGAATTAAAGGAGACAGGGCAGATAACATCGAAAATGCGATCGCTGCTTCTACTGCTGCTTTAACTATCTACACCAGAGAAGCTTTGCCTCAACAATGGGCAACAATACAAAATAATCTCGCTCTTGCCTACAGGGAGAGAATTAAAGGAGACAGGGCAGATAACATCGAAAATGCGATCGCTGCTTCTACTGCTGCTTTAACTATCTACACCAGAGAAGCTTTGCCTCAACAATGGGCAACAATACAAAATAATCTCGCTCTTGCCTACAGGGAGAGAATTAAAGGAGACAGGGCAGATAACATCGAAAATGCGATTGCTGCTTCTACTGCTGCTTTAACTGTCTACACTCCTGAAGCTTTGCCTTTTGAATGGGCAATGACGCAAAATAATCTCGCAAATGCTTACAGGGAGACAATTAAAGGAGACAAGGCAGAGAACATCGAAAATGCGATTGCTGCTTATAATGCTGCTTTAACTGTCTACACTCCTGAAGCTTTGCCTTTTGAATGGGCACAGACGCAAAATAATCTCGCTGCTGCCTATAGCAATAGAATTAAAGGAGACAAGGCAGAGAACATCGAAAATGCGATTGCTGCCTCTACTGCTGCTTTAACTGTCTACACTTCTGAAGCTTTGCCTTTTGAATGGGCAATGACGCAAAATAATCTCGCTGCTGCCTACAGCGATGGAATTAAAGGAGACAGGGCAGATAACATCGAACAGGCGATCGCTGCTTATACTGCTGCTTTAAGTGTCTACACCAGGGAAGCTTTGCCTCAATATTGGGCAATGACGCAAAATAATCTTGCTATTGCCTACAGAGATAGAATTAAAGGAGACAGGGCAGATAACATTGAACAGGCGATCGCTGCTTATACTGCTGCTTTAAGTATCTACACCAGGGAAGCTTTGCCTCAAAACCATGCAGAATCTTTGTTTGGACTCGGAATTGCTTACCAAAACGCAAACAAGTTTGACTTAGCATACAATAATTTTGAGTCTGCCATTGCTGGTATAGAATCTTTACGAGAAGAAATAGTATCTGGAGAAGAAAGCAAACGCAAACAAGCGGAATACTTTAACAGCGTTTATAGCCGCATGGTAGAAGTTTGCAGGAAATTAAATAAGATTACCGAAGCAATTGAATATGTGGAACGTAGTAAAACCCGCAATTTAGTTGAACAAATCCTTGAACGTGACTCTAAAACCATCTTCCCTCTCGAAGTAGTAACTCAACTAGAAACATACAGGGATGAAATAGCCACAGGACAATATCAAATCCAAAATGGCAAAGCTGAAAATCCCCAAGCCCTAGCACAACATCTGCAACAGTTGCGACAACAGCGTAATGAATTACAAAACCAATACTTAAGAGTTGGTTATGGTTTCAAATTTGGCTCCTTCCAAGGTTCTGTGGATGAGCATACAGCCATTATTGAGTGGTATATTCTGAACGACAAAATGCTGGCTTTTATTATCACAAAAACAAGAGAGGTAACAGTTTGGCAATCTCAACCAGAAGACCGAGAAGCTTTGAGGAATTGGATAAATCAATATTTACAAAACTACTATAATCAAAAAGACCAATGGCTTAAGAGCTTAGGAGAATCACTCAAAGAATTAGCCTCAATTCTGCACATAGATGAAATATTAAACCAGATACCAAAGCACTGCAATCAACTCATCCTAATTCCCCATCGGTTCCTGCATTTATTCCCCCTTCATGCACTCCCAGTCAATCACAATGCTGAAAATTCGCGTTGTCTTCTAGATTTATTTCCTAATGGTGTGAGTTATGCACCCAGTTGTCAACTACTGCAACAGGTACAACAGCGTAAACGTCCTGATTTTCAATCCTTGTTTGCGATTCAAAATCCCACAGGTGATTTAAACTATACAGATTTAGAAGTACAAGTTATTCAAAGCTACTTTAATACTGCTAATGTCCTGAAAAAAACAGCAGCGACACTCACAGCAATTAATAATTCTGACTTAAATACTTACCACTGCGCCCACTTTAGCTGTCACGGTTATTTTAACTTCACAAACACCGATAAATCAGCCCTAATTTTGGCAGATGCACCCATCGCAGACACCCTAACAAAACCCGACTCCGAACGTTATCTGAATGTGCGAGCAGGGGAAACCCACGATTTAGACAAATGTCTTACCCTAGATAAAATCTTCAGTCTCAAATTAGAAAAATGTCGCCTCGTCACCCTTTCAGCCTGCGAAACTGGATTGATTGATTTTGACAATACCAGTGATGAATATATTGGTTTACCTAGCGGTTTTCTGTTAGCAGGAAGTAAAGCTGTAGTCAGTAGTCTGTGGAGTGTTGACGATTTATCTACAGCGTTTTTGATGATGAAATTTTATGAAAACCTGCAAAAAATAAATAGTGTCTCCTTAGCACTTAATCAAGCACAACAGTGGTTGCGAAATTTAACTACAGAGGAATTTGAAGCACTATTAATTAAATATCAGCCACAAATAGAAGAAATTTTTGCTCAACTCCCAGAAGAAAAGCGTCCAGTTGCAAGAGCGATATTAAAAAGAACCTGCAAGCGTAAACCTCACCCTTTTGCAGCAGCATTTTACTGGGCAGGATTTACAGCTACAGGGCTTTAGGGTTCAGGTTTGGCAGCTTCACAAAACTGCTTTACGCCGATTTTGGCAACATAAATTACTACTGGAGTTGCCAGAGCTATGGGAATATTACCACTTGCTGCTAAGGTGGCGATCGCAGCTGTCAATACTCCCGTCATCAAGTCGTCAAATTCTTCCTGACAGATGATTTTGCTGAGTTTTTGTGCTAATTTCTCTAAATAATTTGAATCTCCCCTTAAGCTGACTTCTGCTTCGGTTGTCTCAACAGCAATTAACTGTGCTGCTGCTTCCAGATTTCCCTGACACTCTTCTATAGCATCCAAAGCTGCTAAAGCCTCTGAATTATCTGCCAACTGGCTGCGAAACTGACTAAGTTCCTCTGGTGTAACGGTAATCATTTAAGAGCTTTAACCAGTAAATATACAAAATACTCAGCAATTATACATTTAATGCCGAATCTAGAGTTATGGCGATGTCTACGGCGGGCTAAACCTACGCACTCACAGCATCCATCTCCCACAGCACGGAGATGGCGAGAAGCGATCGCTATTTTTAGCTATGGTTATGTAGCTTTGAGTTAATCGGCTAACTGGGGTGCTTAATTTTAGCTATCTACCTAATTAAGCTGCTCTGTCCTGAGAATATAAATACTGCTGAAACCCGATAAATACTTGACTGATAGTTGCAACGCTTCCTAGTTCTTCAACAGCATCACGAACAGTATGATATTTCAACTCTAACAGTTGAGGTAATTTAGTGCGATCGAGTTCCCCCACCCCAGCTTTGATGTATTGTTCGAGTATAAAGTCGAGAAATTCTTGCTGTTTGCCGATATAGCGCGAGAAAATTAATGATTTGTGAGCGAGGACACGCTCTCGGCGGCTTATAGGTGCTGAGGCATAGGCGATATAACCCAGTACATCATATAAATCGCTTTTCTCAGCATCAATCAGGCGACTAATTTCTGTGAGTTGTTCTTCTCCGTAGCCCTTCTCTGCCAGTCCTTCTAATAAAGCTCTACGGGTGTCAGGGCGACTCCAAATTGCTCTTAATTCGTCTTCATCTGTGAATAGTTCGGGAATTTCACCAAAGAGACGTTGCACAAATTCTGCGGCGCTCATAGGTTTACCGTCTGGACTCCAGAAGCTGGTGGATATTCGGTGCTGGAGAGTTCGTTCTTTACCATCGGCGAGTTTGATTTTGATGGTTTTGGGGTTGGGAACTTCTGCAATTTCGTTTCTATTTTTGCCTCTATTTATACCACCATCTGTTATAGAGTCGTTGTATGCGCCTGATTTCTCTCCCCCTCTGGCAATTTTGACGAGAACAGGTTCCTGGGGTTCGCCATCCCATTCAGGATCTTTGAAGTGTTCATAAGCTTTGACGAAATCATAAATGGTGAAGTAGTCTTTCCCATCAAATAGGCGAGTACCGCGACCAATAATTTGCTTAAATTCAATGATCCAGTTGATGGAGCGCATCAGCACAATGTTACGAACATTCCGGGCATCAACCCCAGTGGAAAGCTTTTGGGAGGTGGTGAGAATGGTGGGGATAGTTTTCTCGTTGTCTTGAAAGTTGCTGAGGTGCTGTTCTCCCAGTTTCCCATCATCGGCGGTGACGCGGACACAGTAATTAGGGTCACTGCTAATCTTCATTTGGTTGATTAAATCCCGCACAGCTAGAGCGTGGAGTTGGTTGGCGCAAAACACCAGAGTTTTTTGATTCTGGTCGATTTCTTCCATGAACAACTGCACCCGGTAGCGTTCGCGATCGCTAATTTCAATGATGCGGTTGAAGTCAGCTTCAGTGTAGGTTCTGGCTTCGTCTACTGCACCTTCAATCAGTTCATCTTCAGTGCTGTAAATATATTCATCTAGGTTAGTTTCGATTTGCCTGACTTTAAAGGGAGTAAGAAACCCGTCGTTGATGCCGTCTTTGAGCGCGTAGGTATAGACTGGCTCGCCGAAGTAGGCGTAGGTGTCTGCGTTATATTTTCGTTTAGGAGTGGCGGTGAGTCCCAGTTGTACTGCTGGGGAGAAGTATTCTAAAATGCCCCGCCAGGTGCTTTCGTCACTGGCTCCGCCTCGGTGACATTCATCAATGATAATAAAGTCAAAGAAGTCGGGGGGATAGTCGCTGAATTTGGGCGTAGGATTGCCAGTGTCGTCCCGTCCAGTCATAAAAGTCTGGAAAATCGTAAAAAAGATACTGCCATTTTTGGGGACTCGACCTCGTTTTTTGATAGCTTCGGGGTCGATGCGGACGAGGGCATCATCAGGGAAAGCAGAGAAAGAATTATAGGCTTGGTTGGCTAAGATATTGCGATCGCTTAAAAACAGAATTCGCGGACGACGGGTGGGTTGTCGGCTGAGATTCCAACGGCTTTGAAAGAGTTTCCAGGCGAGTTGGAAGGCGATGAAAGTTTTACCTGTGCCTGTTGCCATCGTTAACAAAATCCGGTCTTGTCCTTGGCAGATTGCTTCTAGGACGTGCTTAATGGCATTGTGTTGATAATAACGGGCTTCCCATGTGCCGCTTTTGTCTTCAAAGGGGATGGCAGCAAAGCGATCGCGCCACTCATTATCTTCGCTAAAGGTGGCTTCCCAAAGTTGCTCCGGGGTGGGATATTGGTTGATGTAGCCTTCTGCCCCTGTGTGCATATCTACTTGGTAGATTCCGATGCCATTTGTGGAGTAGGCGAATCGAGTCTGCAATTTTTCGGCGTATTTTTTGGCTTGCCCTAAACCTTCGGTATCTCGTAAGTCGCGTTTTTTCGCTTCGATGACGGCGAGTTTTTCACCACGATAAACCAGGACATAATCGGCGATGTCTGATTGAGCGCGTTTACCATTGCCAACTAAGCGACCAGGGGCAATAACTTCGCGGCGGATGCGACTACCTTCAATAACTCCCCAGCCTGCGGTTTTTAGTGCGGGGTCAATTAGTTCGGCACGGGTTTCGGCTTCGTTCATCTTTGTTGGGGCTGCGGTTTGCGTTAAAGCACTTTTTTCGAGATTTTATAAGGGTTTCAGACTTTTGGGGTTGACTATATCGGTTTGCGTTAAAGCACTTTTTTCGAGATTTTATAGGGGTTTCAGACTTTTGGGGTTGACTATATCGGTTTGCGTTAAAGCACTTTTTTCGAGATTTTATAGGGGTTTCAGACTTTTGGGGTTGACTATATCGGTTTGCGTTAAAGCACTTTCACGCCCAAAAAGGAAGGTAGGAAGCATAGCGAGTAGAGGTCGATTCAGATTCATCCATTTTGATAAATCCATCTTCTTTGGTAGCCTTGATTACTAGCGAAATGGTTGCCGCTCCTGACTCGCTCAAACCAAAACGCTCTCTCAGTGTCTGGTTAGACATTCGCCGATTATTAATATATAGTAAGCAACAATGTTGGTAACAAGCCCGAATGCGATCTGATTTTCTCATGTTGGCGAAGTTTTGATGAGCGAATAATATTGCTGTGGTACGAATCTCACCCACCCGAAAATCTGGTGCTGGTAGTTGAAACACTTCTGCTAAATTTACAACTTTATCAATGCCACTGCCTTTTTCTTCACATATACCGAAAAGTCGCATTAGGTTGGCAAGTTGTTCGTTACGGGAGCGATTTTCATCAATAAATCGCTCTACCTTAATGGGTGGGATGCCGGGATTAGATATTTCAATGCGATCGCTATACATCTCGATCATCACTGAAGTACCTGTTGTTAGAAAATCTTGATGCACCAAAGCATTAGCAATAAGTTCTCTTAAAGCCTGTTCTGGAAACATCTTTACTTCTTCCCGCACAACTTCCTCGATAAAGCGATTTTGAGGTGCTGCTGAGTAGACGAAATCCACTAATCCGTTAAAGCCAACAGCATATCCTCGGATGCCTGTCGTGTCATTACGAGTTTTTAGCTTATTGATACCTTCGTAGATTACGACACGGGGAGCTTTACGAGCCAATGCAGGGGAAAAGGCATCCAGTTTTTTTGCCAACAGGATCGCAGCTAGGTTTGTGATTGTCCAACCATGTGCTGTTGGTTTAATTAACTGTTGGCTCTGCAATCTTTCTAGGACAGCATCGCGGGTAGTTGGATAGGGAATTTTTAGCAGTTCAAAGTATGATTGAGTATCTAAAAGGGCAATTACGTCGTCAGGACTGGCATCAGAGCGAGCAGCTTGGCAAAACCAATCTTGTTGGTCTTCTGCAAAAATTTTCTTGAGTACATCTGGTGTCATCGGACGTAAATCTTCACCAGATCGCATCAAGTATGCACCATCAAATGTATATGCTTGTCCTACAGGACGAGGTGGTATTTCAAAGACTAATACTCGACCATTGGGATGGGCTAATTCTGTTACGTCTACGCGGAATCTAAGTTTTTCTACAATACGGGATTTAATTTAATTCAGGGAAGTCTGTGATGGAAAAGCTTGGGAACCTACAACTTGACGTGGTGGCTTATTGGTTACGCCGAAAACTAGATATCCACCTCCTTCATTGGCTAATGCTATACAATACTTGAGTAAGTCAACTTTATTAAATTGCTGCTTGGCTTCTTTAAATTCAAGGTTTTCAGTTTCAGCAGGTGCATTCAGCCATTTTTCAAGGGTTTCTAGGGTAATCATGCTGCAATTTCCTCCTTAGCAGCTTTCGGGGTGTCTGCGGTGAGTTCGCCTGTGAATGCTTTTTGCAGGATGGATTGTTTGAGTTCTTTGAGTGCAGCGATTTTTTGATGGTAGATGGATTCGAGACGACCAATTTTTTCGGATAAGGCATCGAGTTCAGTGACAATTATTTCCTGTTGTTCTTTAGGTATTTTAGGAACAGAGAAACGCCGGAGTCCACTCAGAGAAACTGTTTTCTGTGCAGTACCCGTAGCACATTCATCAGCTTGAGTCAAAAGATAACGTGATAAAAGTATGTAATACAAACATTTTAAATTTGTTTCAGCGTTTGGTCTTATCAATCCAATATGTCGCTGAAAGCAAAAATCAATATCATGATCAACTATAACTGGAATTCCATACGAACCAGTAACTGTATAGAGCAAGTCACCTTTACGCGGTTTTCTATTGCTTTTTAGCTTTTCAAAATATTCAGGTGGAACCTTAAATGTATTAGAGAAATCAACTTTCCGATTTTGTTTATCTATGTTCGATATTGTAATAAATGGAATGCCAGATTGTGATTTAGGCGGAGGTTGATGATCTCCATCAGTAATATCCGTCGTTATCTCAGATAAACTGACCCATTCCCACCTGTTATTTTTCTGGGTGAAGATGGCGTTTAGATAGCTTTCAAATAGTTCGCGGGAGTTGGAGAGGTTCTTTTCGGCGTTGGCGATCGCTCTATCAATCCCCTCAAACGCCTCATCCAAAATCGCCACAATCCGCTTTTGTTCTGGAAGTGGTGGTTTTGGTATTTTATGTCTCTTGAGTTTTTCTATTGGAAGAGCTTGATAAGCTGATCCGTGAGAAATACCATTTAGTTGATCAATAAAAGCCATTAATGAATATTTAAGGAAATAAGAATCTATATCTCTGAAATCCTTAAGCCATAATACATTTCCATCTTTAAAGTAAAAATTTGTGTTATCTACTACATATATTTCGCCTATTGTACCAATTGCAGTAATTAGTAAATCACCTATTTCAGGAGTGCCAAATTTTCTCTTTATCTCATCAAACCTATTTTGAGATATATATAACTCTGTCGATATTGTTCTTCCATTTGCTAATTCTTTAATTTCTTTAGTTCTATAGAAGGGAACTCCTGTATCAACATATTCACTTTTAAATATACGCTTGCTAGAAGTAATTTTTCCTAGTTTTTCTAGGGCAACCATTTCCCATATTATTTTCATAATATTTCCCCAATACCCGCCAAAATTTCTGCACTCTCCGCATCCAAAGCCCCAATCTCATCCAAAATGTCCTGCGGTTCTCGTAACAGCGATTCCTCAGCTTTATTTGGATTCTTCACCGATAAATCAAACGATTCCCGATCCAAATCAGCAATATCCACCAGCCAAGACTTTTCTGTTTCCGCAAACCTAGCCTGTAACTCCACAAACTCGCGTAAATCCTCATCATTCAGGGAATTGGTTTTACCCATATTCCGCCCCGGATCGAGTTGGTAATACCAAATTTTCTGAGTAGCCATTCCCTGATTTAAAGGTTTTCCCTGAGAAAATAAAGGCGTTCCCTGAACGGAGTCAAAGGGTTTTCCTTTCTCAAAAAACAGCACCACCGTTTTCACCCCCGCCCCGATAAAAGTCCCACTCGGACAATCCAAAATGGTGTGCAGATTGCAACTACTCAAAAGCTCTTGACGCAACGCCCGCGAAGCATTATCCGAATTTGACAGGAATGTATTTTTGATTACCACCGCCGCCCTACCGCCCATCTTCAGGATTTTGATGAAATGCTGCAAAAACAGAAACGCCGTTTCCCCAGTTTTAATCGGGAAATTCTGCTGTACTTCCTTGCGTTCCTTCCCCCCAAATGGCGGATTAGCCAAGATTATATCAAAGCGATTCTTGTCCTGAATATCAGTGAGATTTTCCGTCAGCGTGTTGGTGTGGATAATATTCGGCGCATCAATGCCATGCAAAATCATATTCATGATCGCAATCACATACGCCAAACTTTTCTTTTCTTTACCCGTAAACGTATGTTTTTGCAGTATCTCAAGCTCTTTTGTTGTCAGCTTACCCCGACGTAAATAGTCGTAACTCTCACACAAAAACCCCGCCGAACCGCAAGCACCATCATAAATGCGATCGCCAATCTTCGGCTTCACCACCTGAATCATTGCCCTAATCAACGGACGCGGCGTGTAATATTCCCCACCATTACGCCCTGCATTACCCATATTTTTGATTTTGGCTTCATAGAGATGCGATAGCTCGTGTTTCTCCTGTTGCGATCGAAACCGTAGCTCATCAATATATTCCAGCGCATCCCGCAAGCTGTAGCCGCTTTGAAACCTATTTTTAATCTCGCTAAAAATTTCCCCAATCTTGTATTCGATTGTATCTGGACTAGTAGCCCGTTGCTTGAAACTCTGTAAATATGGGAATAACTTGCGGTTGACATAATCAATCAAATCATCGCCAATCAGCGCATTATCATGATCCAATGTACCATCCGCTTTTTTCGGTGCTGCCCAAGATGACCAGCGATGCGCCTCATCAATAATAAATTCGTATGGCTTGCCAGCCAGTTCCGCCTCTAGCGCCCTTTCCTGCTCCAAATCATCCAAATACTTCAGAAACAGCAGCCAAGAGGTTTGCTCCGTGTAATCTAACTCTGTAGTACAACCCGCCTCTTTCCAGAGAACATCATCAATATTTTTAAAAGTTTGCTCGAACATTTAGCTTTACTGTGGGATTTTTAATATTAATAGCTTGGCTCATAATTTTGCACCTACAAGGTGAAATGAGCGCGTGATTCAGTGCTATGGCACGGTCAAAAACATTACATAGTTAATGCAATCTAAAACTCCTAAGCCTAGATTAAACTTATCGACTGATGTAGGTGTAAACCTCGCTTTATCACAAAGGCTGACAAACCAGTAATCAAGAAAAACTTACGGTATAGATTATACAAGCACTACAGTATTTTTGACCATAACCCTTTAACTCCCCTGTGACTCTCCACCAGGAGGGGAATCTTTTTTTTTCAACCAATCTCTAATCGCCTCCTCCAAAGCCGCAGTCTGGGTCAATTCCAGACGCGCACAGGCAATTTCAAAAGCGATTTTTAAGTCTTTAGGGAGTCTCCCCCGAACTTCTCTAGTTTCTTCTGCCATCCTAATTTGAAGCCAAAGCTTGCGGCTTTCATTTTTGCACAGCCTCTCAGCAAAAAAACATTTGCGTCATTGCGCTATTACGTCATTGCGCTATAATATTGTAAAGTAAAAAAACAATTAACAATCCTGTCAGTGTTACCGAATCCACAAAGCTGAGGACACCATGAGCATTATTACAATTCAATGTCGCTTGGTTGCGGAAGAAGACACTCTTCGTCAACTTTGGGAACTTATGGCTGAAAAAAATACACCACTTATCAATGAATTGTTGCTACAGGTAGGAAAGCACCCAGGATTTGAAACCTGGCTAGAAGAAGGCAAAATACCTACTGAATTACTCAAAACACTTGTTAACTCCCTCAAAACTCAAGAGCGTTTTGCTGGTCAATCTGGACGCTTTTACACCTCAGCGATCGCTTTAGTGGATTATGTATATAAATCCTGGTTTGCGTTACAAAAACGCAGAAAGTACCAAATAGAAGGGAAAGAGCGTTGGCTGAAAATGCTCAAAAGCGATCTAGAACTCGAACAAGAAAGTCAATGTAGCTTAAACGTAATTCGTACTAAAGCCACCGAAATTATTACCAAATTTACCCCCCAGTCCGAGCAGAATAGCAACCAGAAAAAGGGCAAAAAGACTAAAAAATCTACAAAGTCCAAAAAATCTTCACTTTTCCAAATTCTCTTAAACACTTACGGAGAAACAGAAGACCCTCTTACTCGTTGCGCTTTCGCATATCTGCTCAAAAATAACTGTAAAATCAGTGAACTCGACGAAGACCCAGAAGAATTTACTAGAAATAGACGCAAAAAGGAAATAGAAATTGAGCGATTAAAAGACCAACTTCAAAGCCGCATACCGAAAGGTAGAGATTTGACAGGAGAAGAGTGGTTAAAAACTTTAGAAATTGCTACAGCTAATGTAGCTCAAAATGAAAAAGAGGCAAAAGCTTGGCAAGCAGCACTTTTAAGAAAAACTGCTGATGTCCCCTTTCCTGTGGCTTACGAATCTAAAGAAGATATGACATGGTTAAAAAATGACAAAGGTCGTCTCTTTGTTCGGTTCAATGGCTTGGGAAAACTGACCTTTGAGATTTACTGTGATAAGCGTCATGTGCAGTACTTTCAACGCTTTTTAGACGATCAAGAAATTAAACGCAATAGTAAAAATCAATATTCAAGCAGTTTGTTCACTCTGCGTTCAGGGAGGCTTGCTTGGTTCCCAGGTGAGGAAAAAGGTAAAGTCTGGAAAGGAAATCAGCTAAATCTCTACTGCTCTTTAGATACTCGGATGTGGACTACTGAAGGAACTCAACAAGTAATTGAGGAGAAAGTCACAAAAATTACCAAAACTTTAACTATAGCAAAACAGAAAGATGACCTCAACGATAAACAACAAGCTTTTATCACTCGTCAGCAATCAACGCTAGATCGAATTAATAACCCTTTCCCTCGTCCCAGCAAGCCTAATTATCAAGGTCAACCCTCAATCCTAGTTGGCGTTAGTTTTGGTCTAGAAAAGCCAGTAACAGTAGCGGTGGTAGATGTTGTTAAAAATGAAGTCCTAGCTTATCGCAGTGTCAAACAACTACTTGGTGAAAACTACAATCTTCTCAATCGTCAGCGACAACAACAGCAACGCCTATCTCACGAACGGCACAAAGCTCAGAAACAGAATGCGCCAACCTCCTTTGGTGAATCAGAGTTAGGGCAATATGTAGATAGATTATTAGCAGATGCAATTATTGCGATGCCTTCGGCGAGCTTCGCTAACGCCAAAACCTATCAAGCAGACAGCATAGTTATGCCAAAACTCCGCGATATGCGTGAGCAAATCAGTAGCGAAATCCAATCCAGAGCAGAAAAGAAATGTCCTGGTTACAAGGAAGCTCAACAAAAATATGCCAAAGAATATCGTATAAGCATTCATCGCTGGAGTTACGGTCGATTAATTGAGAGTATTAAATCCCAAGCTGCAAAAGTCGGAATTTCTATTGAAATTGGTACACAGCCAATCAAAGGTACTCCACAAGAAAAAGCGGGAGATTTAGCCGTCTTTGCTTACCAAGAACGTCAAGCCGCTTAAATTTAATTCACTAATCCGAACCTAGAAAATATAATATTTTTATAACAGCGCCGCAGTTCATGCTCTTTTGAGCCAATGTTCTGTGAAAAATCTGGGTTAGTTTGGCGGTTGGAAGACCGTCATGCTTTCTGACCCTGGTAGCTGCCCGCTTCTGATGCTGCTGTCGCAAGACAGGATAGGTGCGCTCCCAGCAATAAGAAGTAAGGCTTTTAGCCATAGTCGTTATTCATAACGGTGTGGATTACCACAGTGGTGGCTACTGAATCACCCCCTTCGTCGGGGGAACCCTCCAAATATTTTTTTGGCGTGTCAAAGCGGGGGCAAAATCCCTGGAGTCCCGCCAAAACTTTAAAACCCTTATCCAGTCTTGACTTAAGAAACTAGTGTGTCAATGCATTTAGTTTTTTAATTTGCAATTCGAGACTTTTTAAGCAGACCTGCCAAATTATGTGTATGGAAAGCTTTTATAGCAAGGGTTCTAGACGGGTAGAGTTTCAACAACCATCCCAGCGAGGGGTGGGTTGAAAGTAATCTTCTTCTCTGCTAGCAAAAAACTCAATAATGGTTTCAACAACCACCCCGGCTAGGGGTAGATCGAAAAAATAAGCAATAGAAAATATGTACTCGTACTAACCAGATTTGAAAATGGTTAGTACGAGTACAACTAAGTTATTAGGAGGGTTGAAAGGAGTGCTGCGATCGAACAAATGTTAAGGAAAAATAATTTCCTTGTGGTAAATTTTACAGTTAATGACGAAAGAAGACGACGTTAATTTGCGAAAACCTAATATACTAAAATTAGTAACACAAAGTTACGAAATCGACCTTAATTGGCAAAAAGCGACATTAATTTGCGAATTCCGACATATAATTTGCGAATGTACACATATGGAGAATAACGGATTTGAACCGATGGCCTCTGCGGTGCGATCGCAGCACTCTACCAACTGAGCTAATTCCCCTTAATTGGTGCTGAGTCCAGAGTCATATCACTCATTAACTCAATACATTATCACCATAGATTATTCTAACATTCTGTTACCGATGGTTGAGGCTGTTTTTCGGAATAAATCTTCTGCACCCGGTCGAGTTCTAACTCACTGAGGTAATCAACAGTCCAGTTACAGCAGCGCTGAAGTATATGGAATGGGTATGTATTCGCTACGCCGACAACTTGCATCAGCGATCGCTTCGCCGCTTCGATACCTGCTGGAGTATCTTCAATTGCCAGACACTCCTGTGGTTGAAGATTCAATTCGGGATATTCTTTATTCAGGCGTTTTACTGCTAGCAGATAACCATCGGGTTCTGGTTTACTAGTAGCGATATCGTCACCCGCGACAATAATTTTAAAATGTTCGGCTAGTTTGGCGCGATCAAGTACCAGTTCTATTTCTTGGCGAATCGCACCACTGACTAATCCTAATTTGAGATTCCGCGATCGCACCTGAAATATTAAGTCTTCTACACCTGGATATAAAGGCAGTTTCTTTATTTTCTCTAGTTCCACCGTATAAGCTTGGGCTTTGCGGTACAGCAGCTGAGTTAAATAGTTTTCGTTGCTTACTCTACCACGATTAGCGAGTAATTGCCCAAAACAAGCGCGATCGCTGCGTCCTAAACAAGCTTGACGCTCATTCACCTTTTGGGGTTGGAGATTTTCTTCAATGAGAATCTCATCAATCAGCTGCAAGTGGATTGACTCATCGTTAATGATCACACCATTAAAATCAAAGAGAACTGCCTTTAAACTCATGCCATTATGCCAAACGCTGGAGATCCAAGTCCCTCCAAATCATTATTATCTACTGATGTGGGAGTGTACTGACGGACATTTTCGGTTGCTATTGGTTTCACGCCGCTAGTTACCTGATTTATCCACCATACATCCTGCGACCGCACGGCTTCAAATCCGGCTGCACCCATATTCGCTTCTATACTACCAGCAGCATACTCACGAATATATGGCTCCTCAAAAACCTCATTCAGCCATTTTAACTGACGCAGAGTCTTCTGATTCCCATCTAAAATTAATACTTGCCCTCCAGTTACCAGCAACCGGAAGCTTTCTTGCAGAATTGCTAAAGATACGGCATCTGGTGTTTCGTGGAATAGCAAAGAAGCTGTTACTAAGTCAAATGTTGCATCCTTAAAACCAGTTTTTTCAGCATTTCCATGTCGCCAAACTATATCTAAACCAGCATTTCTCGCTTTATCTTCTGCCCTTACCAGCATATAGGGTGATAAATCCAAACCAATAACTTCTGCTTCTGGGAAAGCCTGTTTTAACATTAAGGTAGTGGAACCTGTACCACAACCTAAATCAAGTATGCGTCGTGGTTTTACCTTCACAGCATCAACTAAAGCTTGACGGACAATACTTTCATTAGGGGGTAAAACGTATTGAGTAATCGGATCGTAGGTAACTGCTGCATCAGAGTTCAGATATCCGCCGACTACGCCGTGAAAGTTTTGACTGGTGTAGTACGACGGAATTATGACATCATCTCGTCGATAGCGATCGCTTTCTTTTTCCCAATCAATATTATCAGCGTAACGCCGTAACCCTTCCTTATCAATCAAAAGACCCACTACAGGAGATAAAAAACGTTCCCAGATTGTATCTTGACGCACTGCCATTGTGTCGTTATTTTAAGGATTATTGAGACTAAAGTATTTTTCTTTACAAATTTTAATGCATTTGCGAAATATTTGCTTTATCTGTGGCGATCGGCTTGACGTTTGCAATTTTCTGTAGTATATATGTAGTATAAACATATTACTCCTAAGAGCTTCACGAAAATTAAGCTAACCAAATGAAAGACAATACAGTATTTAAATTGCTACAACTAACTAGGTAATGGGTTATATACCCAATCCAAAATCTAAAATTTAAAATCCAAAATAGAAACAATTATGCCTTACGAAAAGTTAGAAATTACCACACCAACACCCGTTTTATCTTGGGCAAATCACTCTTTGGGTTCCGAAGAAACCAAGATGGCGAAGAATATGGCATCATTACCATTTGTGTTTAAGCACATAGCCTTAATGCCAGATGTTCACTTAGGTAAAGGTGCTTTAGTCGGTTCTGTAATTGCAACTAAAAAGGCAATTATCCCAGCTGCTGTCGGCGTGGATATTGGTTGCGGTATGAGCGCTATTAAAACAGTATTTACCGCCGAACAATTAGAAGGTAAACTGAAGAAAATCCGCTTGGATATTGAAGCAGCAATTCCGACTGGATTCAACGAAAACAAAGATGTTGAAAAGTCTGTCAGCAATTGGCAACATTGGGATGATTTTAAAGACTTGCATCGCGGTGTGCAAGACTTACAAACTAAAGCAATGAAGCAGATGGGTTCTCTCGGTGGAGGAAACCACTTTATTGAAGTGTGCCTTGATACCGATAATCAAGTTTGGTTGATGCTGCATTCTGGTTCGCGCAACATCGGCAATAAACTCGCCCAGTGTCATATTCACACAGCCAGAGAATTAGCAAAAATGGCTGGTAATAAATTGCCTGACCCAGATTTGGCTCATTTTGTCGCTGGTACGCCAGAATTCCAAGCATATTGGCACGATTTGCAATGGTCACAAAACTATGCGCGTGTCAACCGCGATGTGATGATGGCGCGTTTTAAGCACATAGTCGAAAAGCATTTAGCAGGTGGGAAGGCAACTAAACCTTTATTGCAGGTTAATTGTCATCATAATTATGCTGAAAAAGAAGTGCATTTTGATGAGGATGTTTACGTTACTCGTAAAGGTGCAGTTCGCGCTCAAATTGAAGATTATGGGATTATTCCTGGTTCGATGGGGGCAAAGTCTTTCATCGTTAAGGGTAAAGGTAATGCTCACAGTTTTTGTTCTTGTTCCCACGGTGCAGGGCGTTTAATGTCTAGAAATAAGGCAAAAAATGTCTACACACTTGATGATTTGATTGAGCAAACAAATGGTGTGGAATGTCGCAAGGATGAGGGTGTTTTAGATGAAATTCCTGGTGCTTATAAGCCGATACAAGAAGTTATGGCAAATCAAGCAGATTTGGTTGAGGTTGTAGCGACTCTCAAGCAAGTTCTTTGTGTGAAGGGATAAGTTTATCGGGTGGGTATTGAGAGATTTTATTATAAGTAATCACCCGAACTTGATATCAAGGGGTTTAAGTCCCCCACCAAATTCAAAATTTGGTGGTGCAACAATTGAATGGTGGGTCTAAATCCCCAACTCAAAGATTGCTGAATTCTGAGTTCTGAATTCTGATTTAATATTCAATTCCCGGTTGCGCTTTTACACCTTGATCGCGGAAAGGATGCTTAACTAGGGTCATTTCAGTTACTAAGTCAGCACGCTCAATTAAAGCCTGTGGTGCGCCTCTACCTGTGAGAATAACGTGCTTGTTAGCGGGTTTTTGCGCCAAACCTGCTAAAACGTCTTCTACTGGTAAGTAAGCCATTTTGAGGGCGATATTGATTTCGTCTAACAATACTAGATGAAAGTCTGGGTTGCGGATGTATTCTAATGATTTTTCCCAGGCGGCGCTAGCTTTGTCAAGATCGCGATCGCGATCTTGAGTTTCCCAGGTAAAGCCTTCGCCCATTGCGTGAAATTCTATTTGGTCTTCCCAATAGCTAAAAACCCTTTTTTCGGAAGGTTCCCAGCTACCTTTGATGAATTGAACGATCGCTACTTTATACCCATGACCGAGCGATCGCAACACCATCCCCAAAGCCGCAGTGGTTTTACCCTTACCATTACCAGTATTTACAATAATTAACCCTTTTTCTGGTACAGCTTCTGCTATGCGCTTGTCTTGCACTTCTTTGCGTCGCTGCATCTTTTTGCGGTACTGTTCATCAGTCAGAGATGAAGACATTACCTCATCAATCAAGCGCCCAATTTCTTGGTCTGGGTTCAATTCTTGCGGTGTATCGTTTTTCATCAAGCTTGTCTAGAAATAACTGTTAAAAGTGTTGAAAATGAACTGAAGTTTAGTTTCTTCTCTAATTTTACTGAAATTACATAATTCAATATATCCAGTGAGATTTTACGGAAAATATTGATACCGTGCTAGCTTTTTTAAGATCATTGGCAGAAAACTAAGTAAAACTCTATGATATACAAACTAAGCTTATAATTTGAGTTAAATATTGCTATTTTAAATAATTTAATAGGTTTATCAAGTCCTCGTGTTTTACCATTTGGACAGGCGCTCGTTAGCCAAAATCTGAGAAGCTTGTGAGATAGGTTCATTAAACCTACCCAACCCCGCCCCGAAAGCCAATCCCGTTGAGAGGAAGGCCGTTGCTATCATTTGCTAGTTTTACACTTTCTTTCGAGGATGAGAGTTTGACATAACACGATGTGTTATGATACCTATAGTCATCATAAATATATACAAAAACTAGAATTATGCAAATTGAAATTGCCTATAATAGTCATTCGGAAGTTTTCAAAAAACTTTATTATCATTTTTACTCAAACAGTAATGCAAGTCGGGCTGAACGCATTATTTCTGATCTATCCAAGATAATTTTATTTACACTTTTATGTGAAAGACACAATCTTCAGGAGGAGTTAGAAAAATTTTTGAATAACAAAGCTCCTGCAAATCAAGTGATACTTCCATTGTTAATTAAGTATTATCCTGGTGTAATTGAAGAGCATGATTTATTTGGTTTAGATGATAAGTCGATTCGAGAAGGAATAAATTTTTTATCACATCTTTCATTCAAAGATTCACCTTCTCATTCAATAGGAGATGCTTTTCAAGCTTTAATGGGCCCTCGTCTAAGAGGAGATAAGGGTCAGTTTTTTACGCCTAAAACTCTTGTACGAGCTATGGTTAGGATTATAGCTCCCGCTCCAGGCGTTAAGGTGGTTGATCCTGCTTGTGGTACTGGGGGATTTTTAACTGAAACAGCAGTTTTTTGGAGTGAGTTTGGACAAAGAAAGGGTCATCTTATAGGTCTTGATAAAGATAAAGATTTGAGCTTATTTGCAAATGCATTGCTTCAGGTTGTAGCTCCTGATAATTTTATTGTTCACAACACCAATTCACTGAATCTTTCTTATCTAGAATCTTTACCAGATTTTCTGTCACCACTAAATGCTGATGTTGTTCTTACTAATCCACCTTTTGGTGCAAAAATACCAATAAATGATTTATCAATTCTTCAACAATTTGAATTAGGTTATATTTGGGAGCGTTCTGATAAAGGATGGAAAAAAACAGAGCGATTACGTAGTATACAAGATCCACAAATATTGTTTATAGAATTATGCGTTAAACTCTTAAAAGAAAACGGTTTGATGGGTATTATTCTTCCTGAAGGAGTGTTTGGAAATGCAAATTCAGGCTATGTTTGGGACTATCTTCGCCAGAATGGACAGATATATGCATTGATTGATTGTCCACGAACTACATTTCAACCCAGTACTGATACAAAGACTAACGTTTTGTTTTTTAATAAGTTCAAAAAAAATAAAGATATAAAATTAGATAGTAATAAGGTATGGATATCTGTTGCTATTAATTGTGGTCACGATCGTCGAGGGCGCGAATTTAAAGGAAACGGTCAGCCTTTCCCAGATGACTTTGCTCTGATTTCGACTGATTGGGTTACAAAGGAGAGTCATATATGGAGTGAATCAAAAATAAGCAATCCTTATTACCTTGTACCACGCTATTATGACAAAATAACAGATACTTTACTAGAAGAGCAGGCTAAAGATTTTGGAGGAGAGTTAATAACATTCGGAGAAATGGTAAAAAAAGGATGGATTAAAATCAATAAAGGCAACGAAATCGGTTCTGACGCTTATGGAACTGGAGACATACCTTTTGTGCGAACATCAGATATAAATAATTTTGAAGTTTCAATCGATCCAACAAACTCTGTTAGTGAGGAAATTTATGATAAATATCGTAGCATTCAAGTTTTAAAACCCGGTGATATATTAATGGTCGTTGATGGAAGATATAAAATTGGAAGATGTGCGATATTGAATAAATGGAATTATTGTTGTATTGTTCAAAGTCATATTAGAATAATATCACTTACCGATAAAGCACCATTCGAGCCAATGGCTTTATTATATGTTTTAAGTTTACCTTCAGTTCAGAGAGAAATAAGAAGACTAGTATTTATTCAGTCAACATTAGGATCTCTTGGAAAACGAATACAAGAAGTTAAAGTACCGAATCCATCTTTTAATGGACAGTCTGAAGAAAGACTACAGCAGTTTGCTATTATTCTTACAAAAAGGTCTGAATTATTAAGTCAATTAACACAAATGCAGGACAGTGAGGTAGAATTATAATCTATATTCTACTCTTTGAAGGATATTATAAATCCATTTATAAAACTCATCAAGTGTTCGATTTCCTTGAGCAATATTGCATTCGCGATGTGCAAATCCAACATTATCTGGATTATGAATGCGTGGATTAGCGTGTGCTGTTTCAATATGTGCGCGTCCGCGCTTCGCTTCATCAAATAAAGAAAAAGAAAGATAATCCTTACAAATAATACATTTTGTACTTCCGAATAATATTATACCAAAGCGACTTTCAAGATAAAAACTAATTGATTGTGGTGGAGTAGGAGCATCTCTCATTTGGTAAACTAGCAATGTTAGCTTGGCAGCAACGTTCATACAATCTTCATATGTAGCTGCTTTCTCTCGTAATTTTGCTTGTACACCAGGTTTTAGCACAGATATATTGACTCTGTATTTTTCCAGTAATTCTTGTTCGTCAAGCAGCATAGCCCATCGGTCTATTCTGTTGGGGCCAGCATCTTCACTTTTCCAAGCTGCTCCTGTGGTTTTAGTCGCATCCCTTTTAATCTTGTTAGCTACTCGGGGAGCAACAGAATTCAGATGGAAGAGATATGGAAACTCTTCGCATGAACCTATGTGTCCATCCTCCTTATAACAACATCTGGTAATAACTCCTTTTCCTAGCAAACGTGTTTGAATCGGTTTACAGCAAAGTTTCATCGTTCTCGGTATCCAAGCATTGAAGTAACTCACTTGGTTTGCAATGCAACGTTATAGCCAAAACAATAATATTCATCAAGGACACATTTCGCTCACCCCGCTCAATACTACCTATATACGTGCGATGGAGATTGGCTTGAGCTGCTAGGGCTTCTTGAGAAAGACCCAAAGCCATACGCCGCCTACGAACTTCTTGTCCAAATTTTTTTAAATGCACGTTTTCTTGCAACCCAATTAAACAATTAATATTGCAATGTTGACTATAATGCTACAGACTATAAGTAGCAATAAGTTTCTATTTTTAGACTCTAGTTAAATCACTTTACTAAGAAAATTTTATCTTTTCCTTCGACAGGTCAGTTGGGTAGGATAAAGATTATCATTTCATCACTTATTTAGAAATTTACATTGGTTTTACTATGGGTACTTATTTAGAAATTTAGTTACTAAAATTGTATAATTACTCTCCCTCCTCCTCATCTTCATCCTCACTCCAATACTGTTGAGGTGCGTTTCCGTGAACTTCTAAAATCTTTGGTTTCTTGATTTTGTTATCAGGTGGATTAATTGCTTCTAATTGCACATCAAATTTCCAGTTGTCACCAAAATCATAAAGATAGGTCATTTTACCACCCGGTTCTAAAGACAAATCACCAATCTGCACTTGGTCGGCAAATGGGGGTGTTTCCATATAGGCATGACCGATTTTTATGATGCGACCAAAATGGTCTTTATAACTAAACTCGTACAGGTGATCGTAATCAAAATCAAAAGCATCGAGAATTATCTCTGCTAGCCAGCTTAATGGTTTTTTTGCTGGTATAGCAATGCGTCGCCAAGCCTTAAAAAGGGATACTTTGAAAATATAAATACCATCGGTGAAGCCTTGTTTAGGAACAAATAAATTATGTTCCCATTCAGGAAAAAATGGTTGAAGATGTGACTGCAATTTTCCAAAGTTTACATTTACATCATCCTGTAATTCTCCTCGTATACCCAATGGAAAGAGTAATTGCAACAAAGCATCACCAAAGGGTAAGCGTTGTAAACTAGTAATGCGCCACCCCTTACCTTCTTGTGGTTTTCCATGTTTTATAGATAAAAATCCAAATAACTCTAACAGGGCAATATTATGTAGTCCTGGGTAATAACTAATATCGTGTTGATCTTCATATTTAGGAAAATTTAAACCTTTATCTGGGACGCGAGTCCAAAGTTGAATACATCTAAATAAATTCCCTAATGAATCTTGATGTTCACCCAAAATTTCGTTATTTCCCCAAATTAACCAGGCTTCTAATAAGTTGAAATAACGTTCTGTTAAGTTCAAGTTTGACCATGATTGCAAAGTTGTTTCGTCTAAAACTAAAACCTGCTTTTTTCCTTGGGATCTAATTTGGGCTATTCCAGAACTGCGTAATAACAGATATAGTCCATTAATGTAGGGGTATGATTTCTGTACGGGGCGTTTGAGTTTAGTTTCAATTGGGTGACTTAACCGAGAATTAACTTCTGATAGAACTTTTAGCGGTAGAAGGTTATTAACATTACTAACTTCCACTCCATTTGGTTGTAAAAAATCTATCAGAGTTTGAAAGTCATGCAGAATCGTACCGGGTTGATTTTTATCAATACTGAGTTCTTGTAGGAGTTGTTGTTGTGACTCTGTTATAGAAGGCAGTTCAGGATTGAGTGTACGTTCTAGTCGCGCAAATAAATCTTCCATAAATAAAAATTCTAAATTCTAAATTCACAATTTAACCTTATGTGTAACCTGTTTTCTTTATACTATGACTTCAGCAGTTACCCTCAAAAAGATTGGCTTGCAAAGTGTCACAACAGGACTATCAACACCGTAAGTTTGATGAAATGTGAATGATAATATTTTCACCTTCTACTTGACAATCCCAGGAATTTGATATGAATAGTAACACTCGCCTACAGATGATTTTAGCTGATACACGTATTAATACAGTATTACCTGCGATCGCTCAACTAAATCTACCTAACTGGTGGTTAGCAGGGGGTGCAGTCCGAAACACCGTTTGGTCTTCAATTTTTGGCGAGAATTGTGGCTTGGTAATTAAAGATTTTGATATTGCATTCTTTGATATAGAGGGGAACCGTTCTCAAGAACTAGCAGCAAAGGCGACTCTCACAGAACAATTTCCTCATGACGAGTTTGATGTCAAAAATCAAGCCAGTTTTGCTCGTTGGCGACTTGGCAGCAGACCTTACAATAATACAGAAGATGCGATCGCGGATTGGCTACACACCGCCACTGCTGTGGGAGTTAAACTAGATACCCAAGGACAATGGCAATTTTTCACACCCTACGGTTTGGATGACCTATTTGGTGGCATTATTCGACCTACGCCAACGCATACTCATAATTTGGATGCCCATAATAAGGCTTCTGGTTTTTTACAGAAGTGTCCTTATCTGCGGTTGGCGTAAAAATTACAGCCAGATTTTAGCCAACTACTTTCCATCACAAGGGAATAATCGCTTTCTAATCTACAACCCTTGGGTACGAAATCCCAGTGTTAATATTTTTATCTCGCTGGGAATAATTAAACTAGAACCCCTTTAACGGGGGTGATGCTAATTTTATAACTTTATAGTCAAAAATCAATGCCAAATCGTACTGGATACCAAATCAACTCGACTCTCCACGAAGGAATCCAAACAATTATTTATCAAGCACAAAGGCCAAAGACACAACAGCGAGTTATCCTCAAGCTGCTTAAAAATGAATATCCGACTCTCGAAGCCTTTACTCGAATTAAAAATGAGTATCAAATTCAGCAAGGTCTAGACCATCCCAATATAGTTAAAGCTATCAGTCTAGAAACCTTTGAAAATCGTGTGGGACTGTTGTTAGAAGACTTTGGTGGTCAGTCTTTAACTCAACTGCTACAAATAGAAAAACTTGACTTAATTAACTATTTAAAAATTGCTATTCAACTGACTAAAGCCTTAGATTATTTGCATAAGCAGCAGATTATTCATAAAGATATAAAACCTAGTAACATCATTATTAACTCTCAGACAGGTGTTGTTAAACTCACTGACTTTGGTATAGCCTCCCGCCTCAATAAAGAAAATCCCCAATTTAATAACCCTAACTGCGTTGAAGGCACACTTGCCTATATGTCTCCTGAACAAACCGGGAGAATGAATCGCATTCTTGATTATCGCACTGACTTTTACTCTCTTGGTGTGACTTTATATGAAATGCTCACTGATAAAACACCATTTTTTAGTCAAGATCCCTTAGAAATAGTTTATAGTCACATTGCCGTTCAAGCAATAAACCCACAGTCTTTAAATTCACAAATTCCTACCGCCATCTCGGAAATTGTGATGAAGCTGATGGCAAAAAATGCGGAAGATAGATATCAAAGTGCTACAGGATTATTAGCAGATTTAGAATTATGTTTCAATCAGTTAAAAACTAAGGGAATTATTACTGATTTTGTTCCAGGTCGTTTGGATATATTGAGCCAATTATTAATTCCTCAAAAATTATATGGTCGTGAAGAACAAGTTAATGAACTTTTAGCTGCATTTGAGCGAGTTGCTAACCCCCCTGAATCCCCCCTTACCAAGGGGGGACTAAGGGGGGTAGAAATGATGCTAGTTTCTGGTTATTCGGGGATTGGCAAATCAGTTCTAGTCAATGAAGTTAATAAACCCATTACTCGGAGACAAGGGTACTTTATTTCTGGTAAATTTGACCAGCTAAAACGTAATATACCTTATGCTTCTTTAATTCAAGCTTTTGCATATTTAATGCGGTATTTGTTAACCGAGAATAATGAAAAAATAGAAATATGGCGTAGTAAAATACTATCAGCTTTAGGAACAAATGGAAAAGTTATAACTGACGTAATTCCAGAAGTAGAATTAATCATTGGTACACAGGCGGAAGTTGCCCAAATTGGTGCAACCGAATCACAAAACCGCTTCAATCATGTTTTTAAAGAGTTTATCCAAGTTTTTACTCAAAAAGAACACCCCTTAGTCATCTTTTTAGATGATTTACAATGGGCAGATTCAGCCACATTAAATCTAATCCAACTGCTTATAACTGATACAGATAGCAAATATTTTTTATTTATTGGGGCATATAGAGATAATGAAGTTACTCCGGCACATCCTTTAATCCAAAAAATAGAAGAGATTAAGAATAGTGGCACAGTTGTTAATAATCTTGTCTTGCAACCTTTAAATTTAGATAATGTCACTCAGCTAGTTGCTGAAACTCTTCAAGAAACAGAGATTAAGCAGGATGAAGAAACCGGAGTATTTGATAATAAAATTATTAAACTAGCTGAGTTAATTTGTAATAAAACAGGTGGAAATCCATTTTTCATAACACAACTAATTCAGGTACTTTATCAAGAAAAGCTCTTAAAATTTGACTTTACCAATGCCAAATGGCAATGGAGTTTAGAAGATATACAAGCAATTGGAATTACCGATAAAAATGTAGTTGAGTTAGTTGCCAGTAGAGTTGAAAAACTACCAAAGCTCACTCAAGAGGTTTTAAAACTAGCAGCTTGTGTGGGTGACAGATTTAGTTTGGATGTTTTATCGATAGTCAATGAAAAATCACCTTCTTTGACAGCAAATGATTTACACTCGGCTTTGCAAGCGGGATTAATTCTACCTTTAAGTGAAGCTTACCGCATTCCTTTAGTTTTTAATCAAGAAGAAGCAGTTAATTTAAATTTTGATACTTCACGAGTAGGTTATAAGTTCTTACATGACAGAGTACAACAAGCAGCATATTCGTTGATTCCAGAAGAACTCAAGAAATCAACTCACCTGAAAATTGGGCAATTGCTTCTACAAAATATACCTAAAGAGGAAATAGAAGCTAATATTTTTGATATCGTTAATCAGTTGAATGTAGGTATTGTTAATCTGAGAGAGCAATCTGAAAAAACTGAATTGGCACGATTAAATTTAATTGCTGGACGAAAAGCTAAAGCTTCTACAGCTTACGAAGCGGCTCTTAAATATTTCACAAATGGAATAGAACTTTTAAATATAGAAGCTTGGCAAAATGAATATAGCTTAACTATCGGTTTATATGAAGGAGCCGCAGAGGTAGCCTATCTGAGTGGTGATTTTGAGCAGATGCAAAAATTGGCTGAGGTGGTGCAGCAAGAAGCCAAAATTCTTTTAGATAAAGTGAAAGTCTATGAAGTACAAATTATCGCTTGTATCATTCAAAGCAAGCAATTGGAAGCCATTCAGATAGCAGTATCAATTCTGCAATTGTTAGGAATAAGTTTTCCAGATGAGCCGACATCAACTGATATTCAGCAGGGGATGGATGAAATTGCTACTTCTTTGAAAGGAAAAGCGATCGCAGATTTAATTAACTTACCATTAATGACTGATTCTAACAAGATTGCAGCTATGAGAATCTTAATGGGAGTTCTCCCTGCGGCTTTTCAAACTGCACCTGCAATGATGCCAATTATTGTTTGTAAAATGGTCAATTTGTCCTTAAGTTATGGCAATACGGCTGTATCTGCCTATGGTTATAGTCTTTATGGATTACTTCTTTGTGGAGTTCAAGGAGAAATTGATTCTGGCTATGAATTTGGCAAATTAGCTTCACGTCTGGTGTCACAATTTAATGCTGAAGAACTTAAGGCTAAGATTTTAACGGTTGTTAGCGCTCATGTTATGCATTGGAAAGAGCATATTAGAGAGACATTAACATCATCAATGTCAGGATATTCTAGTGGTCTGGAAACTGGAGATTTAGAATATGCTGGTTATTGTGGTTACATTTATCCCTATCATTCATTTTGGCTGGGTAAGGAACTTTGGGTTTTAGAAAAAGAACTGATAGCTTATTGTGATTCGCTGAAAAAAATCAAGCAACAAGTAGCTTTCACTTGGAACTCAGTGTATTTACAAACGGTTCTAAACTTGAAAGGAAGTTTTGAAAATGTGGACTGTTTAATTGGAGAAGCATACGACGAACAAATTATGCTGCCAATTCATCAGCAAGTAAATGACCTTTACACAATTAATCATTTATTTGTTAATAAGCTAATGCTCTCTTACATATTTGGGGAGTATTTTAAAGCTGTAGAAAATGCTGCGATCGCAGAAAAATCTTTAGGTGGTGTTACAGGCTTATTTGTGGTTCCACTGTTCTACTTTTACGATTCTTTAGCACACTTGGCTATATATCATACTACTAAAGAGTCTGAGAAGCAAGCTATTCTGGAAAAAGTTCAAGCTAATCAGCAAAAAATGGAACTCTGGGCGACTCATGCTCCCACGAATCACTTACATAGATTTTATCTCGTGGAGGCAGAACGTTATCAGGTTTTGGGTCAAAAGCTGGAAGCAATGGACTACTATGAAAACTCCATTGCCAAATCCCAAGAAAACGGTTTTCTCAAAGAAGAGGCTTTAGCTTATGAGTTAGCTGGAAAATTTTATCAGTCTCTAGGTAAAGAATTAATTCATCAAACTTATATAACGAAAGCCTATTATGCCTATATTCGTTGGGGTGCGATCGCTAAAGTTAAACACTTAGAATCAAAGTATGTTTTTCTACTAGCACAAACTAATACTATAGAAAATACTACTTCAAAAATAGAGACAATTCATCTTACCACTAACACGACTACCAATAGCAGCTTGAGTGATTTTTTAGATTTTAATGCATTCATCAAGTTTTCACAAGCGATTACCAATGAAATTGTTTTAGAAAACTTATTAGGCAAACTGATCAAAATTTTACTAGAAAATGCTGCCGCCCAAAAAGCAGTACTACTCTTAATTAAAGATAACCGCCTTTATATCGAAGCTTCGGGAAATGCTGCTGACAATCTGGTGACAGTTTTACGCTCCATTCCGGTTGAAACATATCAGGATTTACCACTTTCGGTAATTAATTATGTTTTTAGAACTCAGCAATATCTTGTATTAAATGATGCGATAATTACAGAACCTTTTAACTTTGATGTCTATATTCAGAAATCTCAAACAAAATCAATCTTTTGTTTGCCAATTATGTACCAATCACAGCTTACTGGTATTATTTATTTAGAAAATCAGTTATCATCAGGAGCTTTTGTTCCAGAAAGGGTAGAGGTACTAAAAGTCTTAGTTTCTCAAATGGCTATTGCCATAGAAAATGCCAGTTTGTACACAAGAGCGCAAGAAAAATCTAGTGAATTAGAAGAATCTATCAAAGATTTACAAGAGGCTCAACTACAACTTATTCAAAGTGAAAAAATGTCTTCTTTAGGAAATTTGGTTGCAGGTGTAGCACACGAAATAAACAACCCCATTGCTTTTATTACAGGCAGTATTGTCCAAGCCAAAGATATTGTTAAAGATTTAATAGACTATTTGCAAATGTATCGAGAAAAATTTCCCAATCCTGGTATAGAAATTGAAGAAAAAGCTGAAGAAATAGATATAGATTTCTTACTAAAAGATTTGCCCAAAATGATTGATGGTATGACGGTAGGTACACAGCGAATCCGTAATATTAGTACCTCTCTTCGTACTTTTTCCCGCGCTGATACTACCTCAAAAGTATTAGCTAATATCCATGAAGGTATTGATAGTACTTTGATGATTTTACAACATCGTCTAAAAGCCGATAGCAATCGCCCCAGCATTAAAATAATTAAAAACTATGCATACATCCCACCAGTAAAATGCTATTTGGGACAATTGAATCAAGTTTTTATGAATATTATTGCAAATGCAATTGATGCTTTAGAAGAAGCAAATAGTGGGCGTAGTTTTTTAGAAATTCAAGAAAATTATCCAAATATTATTACTATTGATACTTATCTACTTGTAGATAATGAAAAAGTAGTAATTAAGATTCAAGATAATGCAAAAGGAATGACTGAAGAAGTTAAAAAATGCATTTTTGATAATTTATTTACTACCAAATGTGTAGGAAAAGGTACGGGATTAGGATTATCTATAAGTCGGCAAATTATAGTGGAAAATCATGGTGGAAATTTGATTTGTGAATCAGTCTTAGGACAAGGAACGCAATTTATAATTTCTATTCCCATTTTGGGAGAATAAGAGACTATAGTTTTCTCGGTAGATTTCCGACTTCTCAAAGAAGTTGAGGACTTTATCATGCAATACAGTTCAGAAAAACATTTCTTTCTTCTCTTCTTTCTCTTCTTTCTCTTCCTTCGCGTCCTTCTCTTCGAGACACTTCGTGAACGCGTCCTTTGCGGTTCGTTAAAAAAATATCACTTTGATAAAGGTAAAGCCTTAACTGAACCATATTGCTTTATCACGAATCTTGCAGAATTGCTATAGTAATTCTATTTGATTTCGGAAACTTGGTAAACTAAAATTCATTTTGCTGTGATTCAAACTATGTAAGTAGTAACTTTATTACTTAATCAAATCAACACAAACTTAGTTGCAATTAACACTTGTAACTTACTAATTAACTGTTATAACTAATTGTATACATCAAATCTTGTACATACTGGCTTTATAGTTTACTAGAAAAGAGATTTTCTAGCGGATATAAAATGTAATTGCTAGCAAAATCTACAACCATTTTAGCTAAATTTTATGAGCTAAAATTATTAGCCAAAACTTGAGTTTTTGGTAAAGTACAAGATGCGAAAATTGTAAATAATTAAGGGAGTCATCTTGTGGAAAAAAGAAGAGAAAATGGGGGAATAGTTTCAAAGGCTATTTCGTTTCTGTTAAATCGGATAACTTTGATTGTGCTTGCAGTCACTCTTGTGCTGTTTGTTGGAGGTAAGTTTGAGGTAGCAAGTGCAGCTCAACCTAACGCAGAGCTAGAAATTCAAAAATTAACATCCTGTTACGCTCTGGGAACTGATGCTATTGGTAGAGGAAATCTCCAAGAAGGAAAGAATATTTATCGGGATTGTTTTACCCAAGATGCAGTTCTCACTGCCATTTTTCCTGATGGGGCAACTCAAACAAATTATGGGACAGATTCTTGGGCAGATTTTGTTTATTCAGTATTCCAAGGAAATGGTTATACAGCTACTCAACACTTGATGGGTACAATAAACATTTCAGTTCAAAATAATCAAGCAACGATGACTTCTTACCTCCATGCGACTCACAAACGTTCGGAAACTAGCATTGATGTCGCTAATGGCACTTATGAAGATCAAGTTGTTAACAAAAATGGGCGCTGGAAAATTCGTAATCGGACTTTAAAACTCATCGATTTCTTAAATCTCAGTTCCCCAACTACTGCTTCTTCAAGCACTAATGCCCGAAGCGCTAATTCCTCAGCTACCTTTATAAGACCAAGTATACCTCATTTAAAAGAATAATTATTCAGACCGGAATTGCACTAATACGGCTTGGATAAGTATTTTTTACCTCCCTTATAAACTGGGAAAATGCAAGGAGTGAATTCAACTATTCACCCCTTTTTTATTTGTTATATAACCGAAGTTTGGCATTCAAGAATTTTAAGCTTTAGCAACCCTTTTAATTCAGCCTTGATTCTGTTTGATGTATGAATAGAGAAGTTGGCGATCGCGCCGAGGATTTACAATTAAACATGGGCTATTTCCGTGACTTCCATTACTTACAATCACCACGGTAATGCCGGATTTTGGACAAATCCCTAAACAACTGGTGCTAACGACCCGAAATTCACCCCATAATCCCTCAAATTTTAAACGCGATTTCAACCAATTCTCTAAGTCTTCGGAAGCGGTTGAGCCTAACTGCTCGTTTGCACATTGCGAACACACAAGCACCAAACCAGATTCCCATCGGGGAGAAAGGGTTGGAATAGAAGTTTCTAATTGAGAATTTATTAGGGGCGATGGTTGCTGAAAATTGGATGCAGACCTCTTGAGGATACGTTTGAGTAATGCTTTGATACGTTGGAGCAATTTCTTCATGGACAACCCCGCCTATTTCTCTGACAGGATAGTGTAAATTTCCTGTTTAGTCTGTTCTAGTAGAACCCTCAAGAAATGCGGGCGTGTAATGAATTGCGACGAATTATCGAGAGAGCTTTGCTTGTCAGATATCCATTAGACTTATCAGCCTCCGCTCCTGACTCCTGAATTATTTCTTATTAAAGTAGTAATTATTACTAATCATTACTAATGATTTCGGTTCTTGCGTTACTTTTATGGAAAATTAATACTAAAGTGCCAGTTTAATAAACT
>NZ_JABXKI010000092.1 GCF_017115095.1 Nostoc sp. NMS4
GGTAGCTACTTTCAATACCAAAACGAAGACGGTAGTCATCATGTATTTGATGTAATGACAACTTCACCTTATAAACAGCATAAACAAAGAATTCTCGTCCATGCGCTCGTCTTTTACCGTTTTTATAGGTATCGCTCTGTGTGCGATCGCAAAACTTTTCGGTCTACTGAAAGTAACAAACTACTCTTGTTATTTTGTGCTGGAATCATTTCTCCCCCTCCCCCCTCCCCACTCCCTTTTAATTAAGAATTTGTGTTAACGCCGATTGCAAATTAGGATATTTGTACTCAAAGCCTGTTTGCACTGTGCGTTTTGGGATAACCTGCTGACCTTCTAAAACTACTATAGCCCCGTCTCCTAAGAGGGCTTCGATCGCAAAAGCAGGAACAGGCAACCAAGAAGGGCGATTCATCACTTGTCCCAAAGTTTGGCTTAAATCTGCCATTCGGACTGGGTTAGGAGCAGTGGCATTATATACACCTTCTATTTCCGGTTTAGTTAAAGCTTGCAAAATCAGGTTAACTAGATCGTCTACGTGAATCCATGAGAACCACTGCCGACCACTGCCAATAGGGCCACCAGCAAAGAGTTTGAAAGGCGGAATCATTTTACCTAAAGCACCACCATTGCCCAGAACAATCCCAAAACGCAGAATTACTAGTCGCACAACAGCATCTTTTACTTTTCTCGCCTCAGTTTCCCAGGCTTGACAGACTTGGGCGAGAAAATCGTTACCAGATACACTTGTTTCATCAAAGGTAGCCGTTTCGCTAGTGCCGTAGTAGCCAATAGCTGAAGCGTTAATTAACACAGATGGTTTAGGGTTAGCGTTGGCTATTGCTTCAACTATTTTTTGTGTACCTAACTTGCGGCTATTGAGGATTTCTTCTTTCCGTTCTGGTGTCCAGCGTCCTTCACCAATAGGTTCTCCTGCCAAATTAACTACGCCATCACAACTAGCGATGACACTTTGCCAAGAGCCAGATGCATTTGGTGTATAGGCAACAATTTCTACATTAGGGAAAGCCCCAGAGGGAAAAACCTTTTGAGCAAAGGTAGTATTCCGAGTTAATACTACTATTTTATGACCTTCCCCGTGTAATCGTTGTATCAAACGACTACCGACAAATCCTGTTGCTCCAGTAATTACGACTTTCATTTTCTACCTCAGCCAAACCTTTATTGTAAAGTTTTTGATCAAACTTTCAGCTTACGGCACTTTCCTTGTTGATAGAAGAGGTGTGACTGTATATCTGGTAGGGTAGTACCTGCTCTCAAAAACTTTGATTTTTTAATGACTTTATATTTAGATACTTCGGTATTATAGGATGGACGGAGTGTTGCAAGGCTTGGGGCTATTATGGCTCGCTATACCTGTTCATTTATTGTTTCTGTTCCTAGTGACCATCTGTTGCCGTTACTTGTAGAACTTCTACAGGACTGTCAGTTGGATATTCAATATCACACAGCCGAATATATTATCGGTCGTGAAGTTCCTGGAAATGTTCCTTTTCCTAAATTGATAACAGTAGAAGTACTGATTGATAAATCAAAATCTACTGAAACGGAAACTCGCATGAGTATTGTGATTAAAAATGAAGAACTACCAATTTACCTAGATAATTACTGCCGACAAATGTTTGAGTTAATCAAGCAAGCTATTGAAAGTAGCCGCCATTGGCATTTGATTGAAAGTATTGCAGGATAGCTTTGGTGATTGAATTGATACTCCCACGGCTTGAAGCTGTGGAAGTGTCAGACTGTAATTGGTAGTTATAATTCACTCGCTTACTCCTCTAAATCCTCGGCCATACCGGGGTTTATTAATGTAATATCATACTCACTCGAATCCGTTTGTCCTAAACGCTGAGTGTTTCTTAAAAGGTAATAAATGGCACGTACTTGAGGACCAAAAACGATCTCGTCTTCATTTCTGAGATCGTGGGCTGGTATCTTGCGTCCATTAATCATCAAACCGTTGGAACTCGGCTTACCTTTGGCATCGCCATCTACAATTCGGTAATAGTAGCTATGACTATTATGCTCTCGTGGCAATCTCACTAATGTGGCATGGCGGCGGGAGACAAACTGCGACATCAAACGGATATTACATTCGCGGTCTCTACCAATAGAGTAGACGGGGTGCTCTAGAGAAAATTCTTTGCGACCTTGATCGTCTTCTATAATCAGTAGATGGTTTTCATTGGTTTCTGCTGCCATTGACAAATCGGTGGAACTGTAATTGATTAAGATTTGTTTAGTATCGTATCTTGCCATTTTCGCGCACCATCAGTCTGTGATGCTAATCTAAATAAGCTTTAAAACTGCATAATACCTTGAAAGAGTAGAACATGGCCGTTCTACTCCAGTAGCTATGATAGCTTTGGTAAGTGGCTTAATCTGACGACTGACTCCTGAATTCTGTTTTGATAACCAAGATTTGTGGTGGCAAATTGGACGTGTAAAGGAGTATTCTACAGGCGATGAGCGAATCGCCGTAATAATATTGAGTTGGTGACGACGCTAACAGAGCTAAAAGCCATTAATGCAGCCGCACCCGATGGGTTAAGCACAAAACCCAGACTAGGGAATAAAACACCTGCTGCCAAAGGAATGCCAAGTGTATTATATGCAAAAGCCCAGAATAAATTTTGGCGGATTTTGTTGAAGGTGGCGCGACTAAGCTGAATAGATTCGACGACATCGTTTAGGCGATCGCGCATTAAAATAATTTCAGCAGTTTCCATCGCCACATCTGTCCCGGAGTGTAAAGCAATTCCTACATCAGCTTGAGATAAAGCTGGAGCATCGTTGATTCCATCTCCTACCATTGCCACAACTGAGTGCTGAGTGCTGAGTGGGAAGTGAGGAGTGGGAAGTGAGGAGTTAGGAGTTAAGAGTAGAGACGCGATTAATCGCGTCTCTACAAGAGTTAAGAGTGGGGAGTTAGGAGTTTTCTTTGCCCCCTTGTCTCCTTGTCCCCCTTGTCCCCTTGTCCCTTCTAACTGGAGAGACTGTATTGCCGCCGCTTTTTTAGCTGGGGGAACACCTGCGATTACATCAGCGCTATCTAATCCTAGTTGTTTGGCTATGGCGATCGCTGCTTCTTGGCGATCGCCACTGAGCAACATTACCCGTAAGCCCATCTGACGCAACTTGTCTACAGTGGATCGAGCATCCGATCTGAGGGTATCAGAAACACCAATTAGTCCGGCTAATGTTCCCCCAACTGCGACGCAAACGACTGTTTTACCATCTGTTGCCAAATCCTGTGCTACCTGTTGTGCAGTTTCGTTAATGGCAATGCCGTGCCAACTCAACCATTCCCAGTTACCCAACAATACAACTGTGCCTTCTACTACAGCAGATACCCCTAATCCTGGTTCCGTGTGAAAGTCTACAGCCTCTAGAATAGATAACTGTTGCCTCTGTGCTTCTTGCTGAATCGCTTTTGCTAGGGGATGGTGAGTACCGCTTTCTACGGCTGCTGCTAGTTGGAGTAGGGATGAGGAAGAATAATAATGTTTACTTACTCCATCATCTCCCTTGTCTCCCTTGTCTCCCTTGTCTCCCTTGTCTCCCCCAATTAACAGACAATCTGTAACGATGGGATTACCTGTGGTGAGAGTGCCAGTTTTATCAAATACTACGGTGTCTAACTGGTGTACTCTTTCTAAAACGTCGCCACCTTTGATTAACAGACCCCGTTCTGCGCCCATAGCAGTCCCCACCAGAATGGCCGTTGGTGTGGCAAGTCCCAAAGCACAAGGACATGCGACTACCATAACTGCGATCGCTAGTTTTAAACTGACTAGGAGTGCTGTTAGCGGTAGCGGGGCGTTTAGCCCGTGCTGAGTGCTGAGTGCTGAGTGGTGGGCTTCATGTGTAGCATGGCTCATCATTTCCATGCCACCCGACATGGTGATATCAGTCCAGATGTGAGTGCCGAAAAAGTACCAAAATCCAAATGTTAATACAGATGCTGTCAGCACCCCGTAGGTAAAGTAACCAGCTACTGTATCTGCTAATTTTTGTACTGGTGCTTTCCGAGTTTGGGCGGCTTCTACTAGGGCGACAATTTGAGCTAGAGTTGTATCACTTCCAATCCGAGTTGCTTGAATAGCGATCGCTCCTGACTGGTTTAGCGTCCCCCCTGTCACCATATCTCCTGGTTGCTTGATTACTGGCACTGCTTCCCCAGTGAGCATTGACTCATCCACGGTTGTTTGACCAAACACCACTTCACCATCAACGGGGATTTTATCACCTGGTAGCACTTGTAAGCATTCACCGACACGCACCTGTTCAGCCGGAATTTCAACACTAGAAGAACCCATTCCGGCTTTCTCTGGGTTCGCAATCAATCGCGCTAACAGTGGCTGGAGTGCTAATAATTTCCTAAATGCGGCAGCAGCGCGACCTCTAGCTTGTTGCTCTAATGTCCTTCCTAAGAGAATAAAGCCCAGCATCATTACTGGTTCATCAAAGAAGCATTCCCAACCCAATTGGGGAAAAAGCAACGCGACTAAACTAGCAATGTAAGCTGTCAGCGTTCCCAATCCCACCAGGGTATTCATGTTAGGCGCATTTCGCCGCCAACCCAGCCAGCCATCTACTAAAATCGGGCGACCGGGAATTAATAGCGCTACTGTTGCCAGTCCACAGTGAAACCAGATATTATTTAACACTGGCAGCACTGAGCTACCAAGATTACCAAAATGTCCACTTCCCGACAATATCAGCAACACAGCTGCGATCGCCAACTGCCATAGAGAAGAACGCATTTCTCGGCGTTGTCGTTCTGCTGGGTCTGGTAAGGTCGATATTTCGCCTCCTACTGTGCCACTAGCTTTTCGAGGTTGAGTCGGGAATCCAACTGCTGTTAATCGCTGTGCCAGTGCATCTGCATCTATTACACCAACTTCTGACTCTACAACTGCTACCTCTGTGGCCAGGTTCACACAGGCACTCTTGACACCTGGATGTTGGGTCAGCTGTCGCTCTACTGCGTTCACACACCCAGCACACTTCATACCCCCAACATCTAAAATAATCTTCTCTAGGATTGGGTCAAGTTCTAGGGCTGGCTTAGTTTTTGGGACAAGTTGCATGGCTTGTGTTTAGATTCGCTACAGAAATTCAACGCCTGACTAAAAGCGTCTCTAATTCGAGCGTAGGCTAAATATGCAACTATGACTCAATGTCAACCATATTAAAATTATTAATTTATCGTAATTCTTTGAGCATCAAGACTATCGCTACACTTTAACTCAACGTTCCAAGTTCCCAGATTTATCCGTAGGGTTCTGAATTTTTAATTTTAAATTTGGAATTTTTAATTCCCCTACAGGGGGATGACAGATCCAGCGCCGATAAGTCACATAAATAATTGCTACTACTTGCATTGGTGCGATCGCAATCAGGCTTTTTAAGAAATAGTTGATTTCTAAATCAGACATCACACTGAAATATCCTAAGCCTAACAAGAAGAACACTACCCAGTTAAGCTGTTTAGGTTTGAGAATGAGCATATCATGTCAACAAATAATTGATAAATAAATTCCTTGTAGAGACGGCGATTTATCGCGTCTCTCTAACTGTTGCGCTTACGAATTACGTTAGCGAAGCGGTAGCGAGTCATCGAGCGTCATTACGAATTACGAATTACGCCTTGCGCTACTAAAACCAGCCCTGCTTCTTCTCAAAATAGGTATTTACAAATCCTTCAGAGGATTTATTTAAGTAGATCATCCCTTCAATTAAACCTACAAGTTGCATAATTAACAACGCAATGCCGTAGGTGAAAGAACCCCCAACGATAGAAATCACTAACATGATAAAACCTTGCGAAGCGTATCCTAAAATAAACTTATGAACCCCAAACGCTCCCAGGATAATGCCACAGTAACCAGCTAGAAGTTGTTTGGTAGGGTGACTGGGGTTAAGATTTGCCATATAAATGCTGCTCCTTGATAAGTGAGTATAAAAATAAAGTCTTTATTGTAATGAAAGCAAATATATTTACTTGCTTAATAAATAAACTTTTAATTTTTCAGTATGAGTAAGTCCCAAGATGAATAATTAAAATCAGCGTGCTTCTATTCCAGAGAAAACGCCAAGATGTCTCGCGGTATAGCCTGAAAATCTGGCGTTCCTTGATGACTTTTGTTGGATTAGCCGATCGCAAATCCTGGTGCAGCAGTTTTGCAGATTTTTAGAATAAATCTTAAATAATCAGCAAAAGCTGCTATATACACCACTTTTTACAAGTCCATCAGTATTATTTCCGGATTCTTTTAACTAAGTTCGAGGGTTTAAGTCCCCAGGCTAACGACCGCAAAACGAATTTATGCCTAAATCTAAATCCTCGGACGCTAGAAGACTCGCTAACACAAAACGTAATTACGAATTACGAATTACGAATTACGAATTATTTAATTATTACTGCCAAATTGTCCCTACTTATGCAGATAAAATCAGATATTTTTGTTTTTGGCAACAGTAAGTACTTGTATTAATTACTACCTAAAACAAACAGGCTTAACAATGTACCACTATTCCAAAGGCTATGGAGGAGCATAGGAGCGAGGAGATTGCGCGATCGCGTGTAAACGACTCCCAAAACAATGCCCAATGCGGTCAGGGGGAGAATTTCTGATAAGCTGAGGTGAGCGATCGCAAACAACAAACTACTGATTAGAATCGCTCCCCACACGGGTAAGTAACGAGTTAGAGAGGGTAACAAAAAACCCCGAAATAGGATTTCTTCAAAAAATGGCGCTGCGATCGCGGCTGTGGAGAAAAATATGCCAAGTGCCACACCATCTTGGCTTTCTAGGGCTAGTCGCAACAGAGGATTACTCCCACCCTGTCCTTGCCATAGCTGTTGATTAATCAAAGATACCACCACAACTACAGGTAAAGCTGTGCAATAGCCTCCCAGTCCCCACAAAAACCAGTTATCTTGAAAACGGAAGCGAAACCAGAATTCCGGTAGTGGAAAAAAGCGCTTGATAGAGAAATACAACACTAACAGCGCCCCTAATGCTACTAAGAAGTAACTAATTAACACAGAAAACGCCTGAAGTCGCACATCCACAATAGGACGCGGGATGGGTAGCAGCAATATTACCGAAGGCACAAAAATTTGCCCCATGAAGAAAAAACCGACGATAAAAACCTGCAAAACCGTTTCACCATCCCAAGGTGTTGACCAAGGGATATCAGCATTTTGAGCTAATAACGAAGCTTTTCCTTTTAACAAGCGTTGAGCAAATAATAAAATTAGCAGTATTAGACCAATTAAAGCTGCCAAAGTGGGAATAGTGCCAATAACCGCCAATTTCAACACTGCTTGAGCAGAAGATTCTTGTTGTGCGGCTTTTACTGCTGATAACGCATCTTCTCGTTGCTGGAGTTGGTATAACTTAACCAAAGCAGTAGAGCGAAACCAACCTTCTAAATTTTTTTTAATTGGTTCTTGAGCATTTTGAAGGATACGCGGAGGATTGCTCCACAGTCCAGTTAAGACATCGGCGGTTTCCCCAAACCCTGGGTTAATATCTGAGCGTTGTTGTAATTCGCTCCAAGTCTTGAAGGCTGTATCCGTCTGTCCTTGCTGTGCTTGTAAAATTCCCAAGCGCAGGTCTAATTCAGCCAGTAATTTTTGTAATTCTTTAAAAGACTGCTGTAACTGTTGCTGTCCCTCTTTAGAGGTTTTAATAGTGGGAGGAGCATCCGGTAGAGGTTTCGGAGGTGTGGGAGTTATTTCAGCTTGAGAGCGTAATTGTGCAAGTTTGTTGTTAACTTTGTCTAAACTAGCTTGAACTGATTGACGCGCCTCCTGATACTGCTTTGTAGCGCTTTCTAGGGGTTGCTCGCCAAGTATTGCTCCCCGAATCGCTTCGAGTTTATCATCACCACTATCTTCTGATTGCCAAGCTTGGGCTTGTAAAGCAATATTTGTTTGGTATAGTTCCAGGCGACTTTGAAATTGAGGTTCTTGCCAACTACCAAATAAAGCCGAAACCGCCAGCAGAACTGCTATCGGTGTCATCACAAAAAATAAAACAAACTGCTTGAGTGTCTTGAGTGTCATCTATCCCCCTTTGACTAACCAGTGGAGAGCGCATCCCCCTTGGGAATTATCGCAATAAAAAGTCAGAGGTGGATATATATCATCAATATTTTGACACTCCCGCGCTAAAGCGACGAGGATTCTACATTCATAGTGGTCTGTCCCATTAAATATGATGGGTTATAAAAGGTTGTAGTAAGCACTTCAGTGCTTAAAATTGAGCGATAAATCGCTCACTACAAACCTAGCAAAATTAATGCGACAGACTAATAGACTCGCCGTTAGACGACATTTTATGTTGAATTATACCTAGCTACTGAGTTTTAGCAGTCTAACTTTAGAGAAATTCAGGATCGAGAACTTGTTCTATGGTGAAAGGACACTCAAGGGGAAAAGTTTCTATTAGCTTTTGAGTCTCATTTGCGGCATCTCGACGAGCGCGGCGATAATATTTCTGTATCCACTCCCAATCTTCTAGAAGGCGCTGCAAACTGGGAGTATCTTCTAAACAATCTTGAATTTGATTTCGGCAGTTTGAGATTGTGTTAACCCAACTTTGGGTTTTTCGCTCTGGTTGATATTGGCATTTGAGTAAGTGCATTAAAAGCACCTGCAAATAACTTGCAAGTTCCTTTTGTTCATTCCGCCCCAAAGCCTCTAGTTCCTCTACCAAATGTTCAACGTCTAACTCAGCCCAGCGTCCTTTCTTTAGGCACTTAACTTGTTGCTGCGTCCACATTAGAAAGTCCTGATTGTAGAGTGGCGCTTTACTCATCTAGGAAAATTTTTCGATTTACATCAATTATTATCTTTATTGTATCTTCACAGCAATTGTGTAACTAGGTAAATGTGAGGCATCTGTTTGAGTTTTCACAAGTCGCCAGTCATTATCTATATATAAATTCTCAAATACTTGAGAAGTTGTTAAGTATGTTTTGGGAAATTCATTACCATGATTTATCTCTAGATTTTCTAAATTGAGAGCTTCCGGTAAAACCTCTTTTGATGCATTCGGTTTGACTTTAGTGTTAACTACATTAGCAAACCAGTTGTAGACTGATTCTAAATTTAGAGGAATTTCTCTATTTTTAAAAGCCTGAAATCTATCAATGTTTTGCAGATGCCATTTACCATTTTTAACCCCATATTTTTGGATCATCATGAAATCATAAGCTGGTAAATTTGATTGATAATTATCAGATAAAGACAAATTTTTTCCCAGTAGATAGCGAGCGATATTGGCACAGTAACCATCAGGCTGGAAAACTTGAAATGACTGGTCTTGTATTCTTTTCGGTAAACTTTCATGAAACGATATAGTAGACCAGATTGGTGTCCAAACACCCACTAAAAGCCGTAATTGCTCTGTAACACTGAAAACAGGATTGTGTTGGCTCAACTTGATAAAATAGGGAAGTAATTCAGTTTTATAAAAATTCATTTCGGCTTTTAAAGGTTCTGGTTTTCGACCTTGAACTCGTGCCAAAATTTCGTTTTTAACTTTTAGTTTTTTGGGAGCGCTAAATTGATTTTTCAGTAAGAGGTCGAACGTTACCATTTATCTTTTCCTCTTTTTTTAGATAACTTGTTAATAATTAAAATCTGCTGAGTTAAATAGTCATAAAGGTGTCAGCATCTTTTTGTCCTCTAAAAGGTAGAGCCTTTTAGCTCCTACTTTTTACAGGTAAAAAATGTGTATCTGCTTGATATTGTCTATATTGTAATTACAAAAAAGTGTGATCCAGGTCACTGGAAACTAAAATATCTTTAAGAAGCCTTTATAAATCAGAATTTAGGAGTCAAAATTAATATAAATTAACAAAAAATGAAGTGCGAAGGATAAAAATTTTGCTCCTTCGCACTTCATTAGACATATCCAGAAATTAAATCAGGACTTACCCAGAACCCTTGTAGAGAGCTAGCAGTGATACCTCTCTAAATTGTTTTTCACAGATGTCTATTGATTTATCTGAAATTTCTTTCTAAGATTCTCGTCCCGATGCCCAGGTATCACGCCATTTGACAGTACCTTCTTTGGCAATCACCCAGCGCCGATTTACGAGATTTTCGCGCAGAGGCGATCGCCCTTCCCGCCACATGGCATACTTATAAGCAATCAGCTTACCAGCACTTTCATCAAAGGGAATCTCCGCAGACCAAGTATTTGAGTTAATGTACTCTAAAGGATATGCTTTGCTGATATCCCAGTTACCTAACTCTGGGCAATCTCCTGTCACCACAATGATTTCACCAGGTTGGGTATCCACGCCAGTGAGTTGGACGCGAACAATTGTCTGTCCTTTTATCCGTTCGCCAACGTGACTGAAAACAATCACTCCCCGTTCTTCTAGTACCAGGTTATAAATCTTGCCATCTTTCACCTCATACTTGTTGCGAGTCACCACGCAGGTATGTTCGCCATCGGGTAATTCTGTTTCTACTTCTGGTAAAGTAACTTCTCCTCCCCGATTTAAAGCGACAAAACACAGGGAGTCACGATAGCGGCGGACATAACAGTAAATATCTGGTGTTAAATATTTTTGCCAGTGGCTACCCATTGATACGGCTGGATTCAGTCGCCGTAATCCAGATAGCAACCTAATGCAACGATAAATTTCACTCTCAGTATCCCAATTTTCCATCATCGGGCGATTATATGGGTCATTACCGCCATCGGTATCGTCATGCAAATACTGTTCTGTACCGTAGTATATGCAGGGAATACCGCGAGATGTCATAATTAAGGCGATCGCAACTTTCAACATCGCTGGGTCGGGGTTCAGCGATTGGAAGCGGCACATATCATGATTATCGATGAAGGTAATTAGCTCTGTTGCTCCCTTGTAGCGATAATCTTGGTCAAAAATATACTGAATTGTTTGGAATCCCATTTCTGAACCTTGCCCTAGTGCGGCTCGAATTGCCACACACAAGCCAAAATCTAGAAGTGTCATGCCTGAGTGGTTAACAAATTCCACCGAGCGATCGTCACTGGGATTACTATAAATCCATTCACCAAAAATAAATACATCTGGTTTATGATTGGTCATCTCGCCAGTGAATTCTTGCCAAAACCAGATTGGCATGTGCTTGACAGTATCCACCCGTAGTGCATCTACACCCCGGTCTAGCCATTGTTTAATTGCTGACTTAATATACTCCCGATATTCTGTATTGTTTTCATTGAAGGTTGCTAAACCAGCTAGTTCACAGTTCTGTACTTGCCAATCATCTTCCCAGTTTTGCACTTCGCCATAGTGGTGATACCAATTATTGACATCATTATTAAAGTCAGCAATTTTCACACCATCATCAAATAATTCGCCTTTGCTACCACTAGTATCAGGGCTGCTATGGTTGCAGACAATATCTAGCACCAACTTCATATTCCGCTTGTGCAGTTCTGCAATTAACCGATCAAAGGTCGTATTTTTTTCTTCTTGGGTAGCATTTAAAGAAGGATTTTCTCCATCAGCAATGTAGCGAGGATTAATCCGTTTAAAATCTTTTGTCCAATAGCCATGCATCGCCGCATTGCTAATAAATAATTCTTCTACTTGCTCGAATAGTGGAGTTAGCCAAAGGGCTGTCACTCCCATATTTTTGAGATAGTCTAACTTATCGATGACACCTTGCAAGTCGCCACCCCAGTACTTACCCCAATCTTTCCTATTTGGATCGTACAGTTCTGAGTTTGCACCTTCGCTGTTATCTGGATCGCCATCATAAAAGCGATCTACCACCAGAAAGTAAATGGTTTCTTGACGAAATTCAATATCTCTGGTGTAAAGAAACTCTAGGTCAATCTCGGTTTCTGATGGTGGAGTTTCTATAATAGCGTCTACTTTTTCTTGTGCAGAATCAACCTTGTATTGATCTGGTGAAAACTGGGAAGGAGGGGTTTTTACCATAAAAAAACTCAAAATTTCATGTAATTCACACTTGTAGAACCAACAGTACAACGTCTCGAGTATTGTGTGTCACTACAAACTTCGGTATTGTGACATCCTGCCTACGGTGTATGTATCTATCGCTAGCTAGTTTATAATTCTATCGATAGATATAATTCATCTGCTAGAGGATAAAAATAAACGGATATAGCAATTATTAATGATAATTGCTCGGTAACAAAAATTTACAATATTTCATTAAGTTGACCTGCGGTAAATATTGAGCCTAGCTCGTGTTTAAGTGTATATTCGACAACAGATTTTAGAACACCTCAACTCCTTGAAGATTAGTTGTCAACAAGGTTTTGTCACACCTGAGCAATACTGAGTAAAGCACGTATCAGCCAACTTTTTCTCTAGAAGATTCGCTCCATTGGTAAACTGACCATTGTCACTTTCAATCTGTTATTACTATCAAGGAATTAATTTAGGTAGCATTTATGACCAAATATGACAAGGTTTTTAACTCACCAAAGACATCAGAGGAATCACTAAGTCCAGAGGAAGCGGTGGCGGCGATCGCAACTGTGACTGCGATCGCAGATTCAATCATTGAAGATGTAGATGCAGAAAGTTTAGCGGGTATCCTCTGGGAATTCGAGGTTTTTGAGGAATACTCAGAAGATGAAATTACAGAAATCGTTGATAGACTGATCTCCATTGCCGAAGAAGAGGGAATTGGGCCTCTCTTTAATACCGCTAAAGTATCTCTCTCAGATGAATTAGTGCTGGATGGTTTTGCGGCTGGAGTCATAGTGCTTTTAGATGATGACCTCGCCATTCCCAAATCAAAACAACCTTACCTGAAAAAGCTACAAGCAGCCTTAGAACTGGAGGATGAAGAAGCAGAGGAAATTATCAAGGAGGTAATTGCAGCTTTTAAAGAAGCAGAAGACGAAGAATACGCAGACGACGATGATGATGATGAAACAGTAGTCATAGAAGATTTTACTGAACAGGCATATCAATCACCATTAGGTAATTTTACCGTGCCGATTCCAGTCGATCCGCAACAGGGCGGTAGAATTCAGAGTCAGGAAGGAGTAGTTGGCTTTTCTGATGACATCGGTACTTTGCTGAGAATCGATTATTATCCTTTCCCCTTAGAACAGTTAGAGGAATTGGAGTCCGTTGGACAAGAAGAATATTTGCAAACAATTTTAGTAGACAAATATATACCCCAAGCGATTTTTACCAATGTACCAGATGCTTCTGTAGAGTATACCGAATATCTGGAAAATACTTTACGAGGCGCTTACTACGTATTAATTGATATGCCCAAAGGTTCCACAATTTCTAAGCAAGAAAATAATGGAACTGCAATCAGATTAGATGCTTACCGGGGGTTGCTCACCTTTATCAGTGGTGAATTTTTGTATATAGTTAGTAGTCAGCACAGCTTTATTGACGGCGAAACTCCCGATTCTGTTGAAGAAGAGGCCGAAGACATCAAAGAAAATATTTTAGAGTTTGTTGAGACTATAGAGTTCACTTAGGAACATGGATTAAATAAGATGCAAAACTTTATCCTGTCTCTAGCTTCCCTCTCCTTTATAAGGCTACGGTGTACACACAAGTCAAATTACCCCCCTTAATCCCCCCTTATAAAGGGGGGAAAAAAGAAATCTAGTTCCCTCCCCTTTGCAAGGGGAGGGTTAGGGTGGGGTAAAACCTTGGGTTTTTCAGCTATTTCAGACTTGTGTGTACACTGTAGCCTTTATAAGGAGAGGGATTGAGGGTGAGGTAAACCAGGGATATAAATTGTATGTTATTTAATTCTCATTCCTTAGTAGAGTATTTCATTCATAGACTCTGCAAAGCCAATGCATTGGCTTGCATTAGATATATGCTGAAAAAGATACGAGTTGCAAAAACTCTCTCAAACTCTTATTTCTCCGTGTCCCTTGCGCCTCTGTGGTACCCTGCGGGAAGCCGCTCCGCGTCTACGATTTTCCGTTGCCTGTGCGTAAGTCTTAAAAGAATGTAGAGACGTAGCACTGTTACGTCTCTACAAGGGTTCTAGATAACGCATATTTAATTCCACCAGATGTCTATTCGTCCTGGCTTCACTCATCTGATGTACATTTAAAAGGCGATGTCTGACGACAGCCCAAAGAAGAGAGGAAGTCTCCGGCTCCGCATTGGGTGTCTACGCTTATAATTTTTCATGACAATAACCTTGTTGAACAATCGCTATCAAGTTATCCAGGTAATCGGCGCTGGTGGGTTTGGTGAAACCTTTCTAGCAGAAGATGTCCATTTGCCTTCTCGCCGTCGGTGTGTAATCAAGCAACTAAAACCGATAACCAATAATGACCCACAAACCTACCAACTTATCCAACAACGGTTTGAACGGGAAGCCACAACCTTAGAATATTTGGGTGAAAGTAGTCACCAAATTCCCAAACTCTACGCCTACTTTTCTGAGAACGGACAGTTTTACCTCGTCCAAGAATGGATTCACGGACAAACCCTGACGAAAATTGTCGAAACCAAAGGATTTGAGAGTGAAACTGCTGTTCGGCAAATTCTGTTAAGTCTGCTTTCAGTTTTAGATTATGTTCACAGCAAAGGCATTATTCACCGGGATATCAAGCCAGATAACATTATTCTGCGTTCTGTAGATGGTGAGCCAGTTTTGATCGATTTTGGTGCAGTTAAAGAAACAATCCGTTCAGTGGTGAATTCTCCAGGATACCCCACGCGATCGCTCGTCATTGGTACGCCTGGATATATGCCCAGCGAACAAGCCGTTGGCCGCCCAGTTTACGCCACTGATATCTACAGTTTAGGTTTAACGGCGATTTATCTGCTGACTGGCAAACACCCGCAAGAACTAGTAACCGATCTAAAAACAGGGGAAATACTTTGGCAACAGCACGCCCCTAACGTCTCTTCCCAATTGGTGGCGGTACTCAATCAGGCAATTAAGCCCCATGCTGGCGATCGCTACAGCACTGCTAGTAAAATGCTACACGCCTTACAATCTACAAGTAATATACCTCCTGAGTTAGTTACAAATACTCCCACAGTCAGTTTGTCTCCCAATGCATCGACTCGACAAACCCAGCCATTATATTCACCGCAAAAAAATTCTGCGATTCCACGGTCTTCCACTCCGGGAAACTGGCAAAAATCTGCTGTAATTATTGGTAGTTTGTTCATAGGTGGTTTGATTGGTGCAGTAGCAATTCCTAGCATCATTCGTCAGCAACAACCAGAAACAACCATTGGTACAAATCCCACGCGATCGCCAGAATCTTTTCCGACTCCTGCATCTACCGAACCCCCCGTTTCCTCCCAAACTTCTCCAGTTCCAGTTATCCCTAGTTCATCACCACGACAAAGACCAACCTTTAATCCTCCAGTTGTACCTATACCACAGCTAGAAAAAGAGCCTGTCACTTCCGAGACTCCAGCACCTGTAGTAACATCCACGCCACAGCCAGAACCAGAGAATGAGGCAAGTCCAGTTCCCACACCAGAAGCGCGTTCCATACCACAAAATAAGCCGCGCAGTAAATTAGCTGCCACTGCCAGCAGAGAAAGCGTTCCCGCATTCCCTACAGGTACAACAAGAAACATCGTAGAAGCTACCCTCGGCAAACCAAATCAAGATTTAAGAGGCGCATGGGGCAAGACTCGTGCTGTCGTTTACAAACTAGTGCCAAACAAAATTGACCTTGGCTACTTATTCGATCGTAATTCTAAAACGCTGCGTCAAACCGAGGTATCTTTTGCCCAGTCGGTAGACCCGCAGTTAATGGAAACTACCTTGAATGGAATGTTAGCAGGGCAAGCCACTGAAGAAATTAAGCAGGGACTCAAACAGGTACAACAGCGCCAATCAGATAATTTTAGTTTTAAGAATGGCTCAGTCAAGGGTCAAATTATCCGCCAAGAATGTGATTTTATTTACATCAGCATTTGGGATGTAGATTTACATGATTTTGTAAATCCATCAACAGCCAAACAGTGTTAATGTCCTGGAAAACATTGTTCTGATAAATTAGATTTTTGTATTCAATAACACAGTTTCAGTATTCAATATAGTGATTACAAAACTGGCTTTATTGGGCTAAAATCAACATAATTTCGGTCTTCCAAAGCACAAAAACCCAATTTTTAGAATTAGTCTATTTGTCTTCTAGATTTTGCAACTAAACTCTGTCTTTCCCATGCCCTTTATGAGTGCTGTACATGGATAGCGGGGCGTTTAGCCCGTGCTGAGTTCTTAATTCTCCCCCCAATTCCCAGTCGCCAATACCCAATCCCCAATCCCAAACTAAGTTTAAAATTCTTAATATTCATAAAGTTATAAATACCATTATTAAGTTTTTAATAATACTTGTCTCAGCTTCTACATTCATGTCGTAAAGTGCGATTGGAATTGTGTAATCTGAAGACAGCAAAGCTAAATTATTCAATTGAGGTCTGATGACTCCTACAATTATGCGTCAGCTTTGGTCAGTGGTTGAAACTGCTCAAGCCAAACTCCTTTTACAACTGGATGATGCTAGCTTGGTGCAGTGGTTAGTGAAACAAACCGAAACGCAAGTGTTGTTAGATTCTAACGAAACTGATTTTCTTAGCCACTACATTCAATCTCGACTAGCCCTAATACGCGATCTTGCCCATGAACGGCAGTGTTCATGATGCCTACAGAGGGCTACGCCAACGCAAAATCAAGATAATAGAGCGATCGCCAAGTGTTATTACTATTGACTATTAACTTTTTGGGGAAAATAACCTTCCACTAAGCAGTCAGAGCCTACTACACGCCAACGAACACGTTCTAGAGACAACGCCTCAGTCATGGTAGTAAAACCTAAATCGCCCACTGGTGTGGGAGCAATACTACCACCAATGATTTTTGGGGCAATAAATGCTAAAACTTTTTGTATTGCTCCTTGAGCGATCGCACTAGCAGCTAAAGTACCACCACACTCCCACAGCACGCTACAAAAACCCCGCTCATATAAGTACGCCATTGCCTTATCCGGTGTCAGTGATGTTAATTCCACCACCTCCACACCCTGTTTGAGCAGCAGTTCTTGGAAATCGGGATTAGCACCCTTCTGTGTTAACACCAAAGTTGGAGCATCTGTAGTTTGCCACAGATGGGCATTTTCCGGTAAGTCGAGATGGCGACTCATCACCACCCGCAGGGGATTATGTGCCCCCAGTTGATGGCTGGTTAAATAAGGATTATCCTGTCGAACTGTATTACCGCCGACAATTATGGCATCACAAGCCGCCCGCAGTTGATGTACTTCACTGCGGGACTCTTGGCTTGTCACCCAAGCGCTATGACCAGAGGTAGTAGCAATTTTGCCGTCTAAAGTCATCGCATATTTTAAAATTCCCAAAGGTCGCTTATGCAGAATGCGATGCACAAAAGCTTCATTTAGCTGACGGCAAGCTGACTCTTCTACTCCTACCAACACTTCGATCCCCGCCGCCCGTAAACGGGCGATGCCACCTCCAGCCACCAGGGGGTTGGGATCAACCATCCCTACTACTACTTTTGCCACCCCTGCTTCAATCAATCCTTCCGAACAAGGGGGAGTACGCCCGTAGTGATTGCAAGGTTCGAGGCTGACATAGATTGTTGCACCACGAGCGCGATCGTCTGCTGCTTTTAAAGCAAACACTTCTGCATGAGGCTCACCTGCACGCGGATGAAAACCTTCGCCGATAATCTCGCCATCCTTGACAATCACCGCTCCCACTAAGGGATTTGGCGAAGTCCGCCCTAAAGCGCGACGAGCAAGTTCCAAACACCGCAGCATCATGCGAGAGTCAAAGTCAGTTCCTATCCTTTTCTCAGTCGAATCCACTGGAGGCGTATTTTCTGGAGTGTAGTTAGGTAGAGATGCATCTGCTTGAGCGATCGCTGGGGAATTATCCATAATTTTAGGCAATACTGTAAATATTCTGCACGCGCAGCCTCTCAACAAGAGAATCGCGCTTTGCTCCTGATAATTAAACAGTAATATCTAGGCGCTATTATTGGCTGTCTTAACTTACATGAGCCTGTAATATTCACACTTACAATTCAGGGTAACTGAAAGTTTAGGTTCACTGTAGCTTGAATCCATATTGCCAGAGGTTGCCCAAATTCCATAAAAATTTAGGTTACAGGGACAGAAGATAATTATCTTTACTGTCACCTATAACCCCTAATTTTTGTACAGACGCGATTCATCGCGTCTCTACTCCAATTTTTGTACAGACGCGATTCATCGTGTCTCTCCAAATCTCCTTACTATTGCTCCAATAATTTAATCCTCTGCCACCAAAGATTCAGGGGATAATAGACCACAGGTGCCCACAGACTACTCAGAATGGCAGATGCAAGAGCGACGCGCTGATAATATATCCAAATATCTGTCACCTTGCGCTCATTACCGAGCAAAGTTAATTGCAACCCAAAGATCGTTTCTGCCAAAATTGCCATAACAAAGACAATTACAGCAATCGAAATAAAATCTTCTTCAATAAAACGCTGTTTCTGGAGCAGAGCAGTTAAAGCCCCCACTATACCTAAACTAATGGCATGAGTAGGATTAAGTGATGTCATGGAATCTTGAAGTAGCCCCAAAACAATACCTGCCAATGCTCCGGCAAACACCGAGCGCTTCACACTCCAAGCTACCACCCAAATTAATAGCCAGTTAGGGCTAATTCCCAACAATTCCATACCTGGGAATCGGGTTGGTAATAATAGTAAACATAACAGTACAGATCCACCCGTCACTATCCAACCGAACAACTGACGTATACCAGGATGCCAACGAGCAAGCGGCTGGATTCGGAATTTCGATTTTCGCTGTGACGATTTTGGCTTTTTCTGCTTGCTACCAGCAAATGCAGGAATCTTCATTTTTCTATGGATTTTTTCAAAGAATTTACTTAGACTTTTGTGGCACTTGATTTGCCGACTCTTGGTTTTCTGGCTTGGGATAAACAGCTACCCAATCAAGAGAGCGGATTGGCGGAAAAAGCTCAATTTTCGCCACTGATGCCGGAAGTTTCTTTAAATCTAGTGACTTAATTCGTCCTACTGCCAAACCGGAGGGAAATTTCTGACTATAAGTAGATGTGGAAACTAAATCTCCGACTTTGGCATTTGGAACTTTTTCATAGAACTCCAGCACTCCCTCAGCAGAAGAATCTCCTCGCAAAACGCCTTTAGCTGCTGTGCGGCTAACTGATACACCCACTTGACTTTTGAGGTCACTGATTAACAACACGCGGCTAGTATTGGGAGTTACACTCTCCACTAAACCCACTAATCCGCCATCTGCCTTGACTATGAAGCCTTCCTGAATCCCCGCATTTCCACCGCGATTCAGCGTAACTTGTTGCCACCACTGGTCAGCACTACGTCCTACTACCCGCGCTGGAATTGGCCGTGATGCTAGCGGCTCTTTTTCCACATAGCCCAATAAATCTTGTAGCTTGGTTTTTTGACTTTCCAAATCTACTATACGGGTTTGCAATTCCATTATCCGGGCATCTCTGAGACGTTCTTCTGGTGTTGGCCCTGACTGCAACATCTCTAACGGACGGGTAATTGCTTGGTATGTCTCCAGCACTAGTTCACCTTGAGTCTGTCGCAATATCCAAGCACTACCAACTACTAAAGCTAACAACCCAATTTGCAACCCTTTACGATCCCACCAACGCCGTATTGTCACCATATATACCTGTACATACTTATATAAATTAAGTTCTACTTGGATTCTATTTATATAGAACCCAAATAGAACTCAAATAGAACTCAATTCTGATATTTTTTTTGCTACATATTGCGAGAGCTTTCAGTAACAACTCGTTCCAACTGTTTAAAGTTTTCTAACACACGACCTGTTCCCAGCACAACACAGCAGAGAGGATCGGCAGCAATATGGGTAATAATCCCTGTTTCATGGCTAATGAGGGTATCTATGCCTTTGAGCAAAGCACCGCCACCAGCCAACATAATCCCTCTATCAATAATGTCTGCTGCCAGTTCTGGCGGTGTGCGTTCTAGTGTCCGCTTCACAGCTTCGATAATTACTGATAGCGGTTCCAACATACTTTCACGGATTTCTGGCGCTTTGATTGTTACAGTTCGCGGTAGACCAGAAAGCAGATGTAAGCCTCGGACTTCCATCATCGCGTCATTATCATCATTAGTCGGATAGGCAGAACCAAGCCGAATCTTGATTTCTTCAGCAGTACGTTCACCAATGACTAAGTTATGAACTTTCTTAATATACTGAACGATCGCATCAGTCAGTTCATCTCCAGCAATACGTACTGATTCGCTAATTACCGTGCCTTGAAGACTCAGCACTGCAACTTCTGTTGTCCCACCACCAATATCGATGATCATGTTGCCTGTAGCTTCGGCAACAGGTAGTCCTGCACCAATGGCCGCAGCTACAGGTTCATCGATTAAATAGACTTTTCTGGCTCCTGCTTGGTGAGCTGCATCCATAACCGCTCGCCTTTCTACTCCTGTGACACCACTGGGAATCCCAATGACGATTCGGGGTAGAATTAGAGATTTACCTTCATTTACACGCTGAATAAAGCTTTTCAGCATCAGCTCGGCGATCTCAAAGTCAGCGATTACACCATCCCGCAAAGGACGGAGAGCAATCACATTTCCCGGTGTCCGACCGAGCATTTTTTTGGCTTCTTCTCCTACTGCTAGTGCAACCTTTTCGTTGACATCGATCGCAACTACAGAAGGTTCTTGTAGTACAATACCTTTACCAGATACATAAACTAGGGTGTTTGCAGTACCGAGGTCGATACCCATATCCCATGATGTGCGAAAGTTCCTAAAAATACCCACGCGTCTGTAAGCCCCCTATGTGCGATACTTTTTGACTACAACGGTAATAATTAATCGTGCTTGATTCGATTATGTTTGTATCCTGAGTTGAGTAAACAAGACTATATTTTTATATGATTCCCAGGAATATTTAGTATGTCTCAAGCCCCGTACTTTTTGATATTCTCTGGTTAACTTAGTATATCCGTATACTTTTATGTGTTTACTCCAAATAGTGTGTATAAATTTTCAAGTCAATTATATTGTTAACTGTTTAACACATTATTTTCAAGTCTTTCACAATTCGCTATGATGAAAGTCGGAATTAATGAGTACACCAGTACTGAAAGGTAACACGATGAGTATTAATGTTGTCAACCTCATTGGTCGTGTAGGCGGCGACCCAGAGATTAAGTATTTTGAGTCTGGTAGTGTGAAGTGTAGATTGACACTAGCAGTAAAAAGGCGATCGCGTAACAGCGATCAACCTGACTGGTTCGAGTTGGAACTATGGGGAAAGACAGCAGAGTTTGCAAAGAATTATGTGCAAAAAGGTAAACAAATTGCCGTTAAAGGTTCGCTGAAGTTCGACGCTTGGAGCGATCGCCAAACAGGAGTCAGCCGGTCTAAACCAGTTATTCTAGTAGATCAAGTGGACTTATTGGGTTCTAAGCAAGATGGAGACGGAGGAACGGGAGATATGTCTCCAGAACATTTTTAATTAGATATTGGGCATTGGGCATTGGGCGAATGGCACTAAAAAAAGGCGAAAGGCTTGTGTCACCTCGTTCCCAGTCTGAAGACTGGGAATGTATTCCAAGAGGCTCTGCCTCTGGTCAAGCCACTGGAGGCGGAGCCTCCGAGAATGGGTTCCCAGCCTGGAGGCTGGGAACCAGTTAGGGCAAAGCTTATAGCTTTTCTTAGTGCCATTGGGGCATTGGGGATTGATTATTAGTCCTTTGCCTTTACAAATGACAAATGACTAATAACTAATTTGCAGCGTTACCGATGCTTCTACTTGCTGTTCACCACCAACAATCGGGGTGGAAGCATCAGCTGATTTGGCAGCCTCAGCCCGCAAAAACATTGGTGGTGGCGGAGGCGCACTGGCATTATTAACTTGAATGCTGACTATTTCTTTAGATTTAAAACCCAAGGCGCTGAAAACGGCATCAGCTTGCTGGCGCGCATCTTGAGTAGCTTCTTTTAATGCTTGCTTTTGAGCAACTGCGATCGCTTCATCATTCGCAACAAAACTAATGCCGTTAATTTGTGTTGCACCGGCTTTGACTGCATCATCCAATAATGTGCCAGCTTGCTCAACAGGAATACTAAAACTCACAGTGTTATTGGCAGAATAGCCTGTAATCCTCTGCACATTATTGGTGTAGCTGTAAACTGGGTTGAGACGGATACCAGTGGTTTGTAATTTTTCAACATTTTTGCTCTTGAGAAACGCAACCACCGCCGATGACCTCTGAGCAGCTTCTTGCTGTACCTCCTGGGCTGTTTTCCCCTGAATCTCTACACCTAAACTAACTTGCGCCAGGGTTGTTGGAATTGTTTCTACTCCACGACCACTGACACTAAGGGTTCGCCACAATTTATCTTTTTCTTGTGCGAATGCAGGTAGTACAAAAGTTGCACATACAAGCATCGCTAAAGGCAGTATTTTCCACGAGTTTCCCGATGGAAACTGAGAACCGGGTAAAGCGGCTCTAGTCGTCATATTTGCACTCCTCAAAGTATGCACAGATGTTTTGAATAAAGGTATGTAGCAATCTTCTGGTGGTAGTTGAGAGTCAACAGCCACCATTAGTTTTTCACAACTCAAGTGCGATCGCTAGATACGATTTGTATGTTCTTACTTTGACACTGCGATCGTCAAAAGCTAAAATGGTTACATTTTTGGAAACTAAAAAAATGTAACCATTTCAGCACCCAGGAGTCAGAAGTCAGAAATTATGTCTTCATAGGATGTTTTTCAGAAACACGTCAGAATCAAAGAGAAGGATTTTCAGAGAACCCATGCATTTGTTAGATCCAATCAACTTCTCTTTTCCTCTGCTGGCCAGCGCAACACAAGCCGCAGACAGTTCAATGGTAGTAGCAGCAGTGCTATTAAGCTTAGTGGTTATTTACCTCGCCAGCAAAGTTGGTGGAGAGTTATCAAACCAAGTGGGTTTCCCGCCTGTCTTAGGCGAACTGCTAGGCGGTGTGGTAGTTGGCATCTCTGTTTTCCACCTTTTGGTGTTTCCACAAGGCGGCACAGACGGTTCTAACTCTTTAATCATGTCCTTCCTTCAAACCACTGCTGGGTTAACGCCTGAAGCCACTCCAGCCGTGTATGCAGCCCAGTCTGAGGTCGTTTCCGTTTTGGCAGAATTGGGTGTGATCATCTTGCTCTTTGAAATCGGCTTGGAGTCGAATTTAAAAGACTTAATGGCAGTTGGTATCCAAGCTAGTGTCGTTGCAGTAGTGGGGGTAGTAGTACCCTTTGCGGCTGGTACTGTAGGATTGATGACTTTGTTTGGTATTAGTGCAGTACCCGCCATTTTTGCAGGGGCGGCTTTGACTGCTACTAGTATTGGTATTACGTCTAAGGTACTGTCAGAATTGGGGCGACTTAATTCTAAAGAAGGGCAGATTATTTTGGGTGCTGCCGTAATTGATGATGTACTGGGAATCATCGTTTTAGCGGTAGTTGCCAGTTTAGCCAAAGACGGCGTGGTGGATGTCAGCAAAGTCATTTATTTGATTATCAGCGCCACTGGTTTTATTTTGGGAGCAATCCTACTAGGCAATGTTTTCAATAAGTCTTTTGTAGCGATCGCTGATCAACTCAAAACCCGAGGTGGATTGGTGATACCAGCATTCATCTTCGCCTTTGCTATGGCATACCTGGCCTCTGTCATCCACTTAGAAGCAATTCTGGGAGCTTTTGCAGCCGGTTTAGTCTTAGAAGAGACAGAAAAGCGTAAAGAACTGCAAACACAAGTTTGTCCCATCGCCGATATGTTAGTACCAATTTTCTTTGTCACTGTTGGGGCAAAAACCGATTTGGGAGTTTTAAACCCAGCAATTCCCGACAATCGTGAAGGTCTAATTATGGCAACCTTCCTGATTACAGTAGCCATTCTCGGTAAAGTAATCACAGGCTTAAGCGTGTTTGGTCAACCGGAAATCAACCGTTTAGCGATCGGTGTGGGGATGATTCCTAGAGGCGAGGTTGGGTTAGTCTTTGCTGGTGTCGGCGCTGCCAGTGGCGCTCTCTCGAAACCATTAGGAGCAGCAATTATCATGATGGTTATCTTGACAACCTTTCTAGCTCCTCCCTTGTTACGATTTGTGTTTCCAGATCCAAAAACTGTGGACGGAGGCTCAGAGCAACTAATTTTAGACGGTTCCTCTGGGACTTCGTTGGTAATTGAACCACCTCAATCTAGGATACCAGCATCAAATGATATGGAAGTAACCCCAGATTCTAGCGATCGTTAATTATTGGTAATTGGGAATTGGGCATTGGGCATTGGGCATTGGTTATTAATTCTTCTCCCCCTGCCTCCCCTGCCTCCCCTGCCTCCTGCCCCCAATTCTCCCCTGGAAACTTCTATCCTCAAATCACCGTCCCGTGTGATTGTAGAATAATCGTTTGTTTATAATTTCTACCAGCATTCAGAATGTTACTTATTTTCAGTCTCCCTCAGCTTGTGAGCCTTTATCTAAATATTTTTCAGATAATTGGGGAGTAACACCCATAAATTTTGCTAGATCGTTGGACGTAATGGGAATTATTGACTCAGTGCATCGATGGCAACAAAGAACAAACACTTATCAGTAAACAGCTATCAATTATCAGTTTTTTAGCTTTATTGGGAATCAAAGTCTTACACCTCTAAAGGTGGAATATTTCGCATGGGGATTTAAACTTAATTTGAAACCTGATAACTGATTTAAGTGTGTCTAAATACCAACTTAAAAATCAAAAAAGGGATTCAGAGGTCAAGTTGGGGTGGTGATGGTGTGATGATTTACCAATGAGTTGAGATATTGATGGCTCCCATGAATGTGAATTAGGAGAAAGGACTGTGAAATTACACTGGTTACTACCCAGCACTATTGGAACTATCTTCATGCTATCGTCGCCAGTAATGGCAGCGAGGCTTGAATCTTGGCGTTTTGATGCCAATCAAAACAGGCTGGAAATTAATACTGTGGGAGCAGTTCAACCCCAAGCACAATTAATTTTCAATCCAACTCGGCTGGTAATTGATTTGCCGGGAACTACATTTGGTCGTCCGCAATTAACCCAACAGGTGGGTGGTGGAATTCGCTCAATTCGTGTTGGACAGTTTGATGTAGATACAACACGTATAGTTGTCGAACTGACTCCTGGTTACACTTTAGACCCCAAACGAGTGCAATTTGTGGGTACAACTGGCGATCGCTGGACGGTGCAATTACCTAAACCAGAAGTTGAAAAAGTAGCTTCTTCTCCTAGAAGTGCTTACAGTGTCGTCACCCCAGACTCGGAACCTCAACCTAGTATTTCCAGGGTTGCTACTACTACACGTGGAGCGACTCAAATTGAGCATTTACAAGTAACAGGTGATGGTTTATTCATTCGTACCAGTGGTGGTAATCCGCCGATTCAGGTAATTCGCAGCCGCGATCGCGCTACCATCTTCGTAGATATTTCTGGTGCATCTTTATCACCAAGTCTGACGCAGCAAAGTAGTATACCCGTTAACAAACATGGTATTAGCCGCGTCGAATTCACCTCATTGCAAACTCAACCTCCTGGTGTCCGCCTAACTTTGCGGGTAGATAAAAATAGCCCAGATTGGCGAGCAACTAATAGTAACGACGGTGGTTTGATAGTTCTACCTAGTCGCGTTGTCAGATTACCTAGTAGTAATAATTCCGACAATCAGTCAGAAGCCGTTTCCTTTCCCAGTAGACCATCTGTCAATAACTCGCCAGCCACAATTGAGTCTGTGCAACTTGCTGATAATGGCACACAACTGCTAATTAGAGGCAACCAAAATTTATCTGCTACGGGAACCTGGGATAGATCATCAGGTATCTTCCGCGTCACAATTACCAATGCCAAGTTAGCTCCCAGAGTTACAGGCCCTACCTTTGCTGCCAATAGCCCCATTCTTCGGGTACGTCTGCAATCTCAATCACCCAATACAGTGGTTGTTTTAGTTCAACCAGCAGGAGGAGTGCAACTTGGACAACCCCAGCAAATCGGCGACCAGCTTTTAGCCTTACCAATACAAGCTTCTCGGCGATTTGTCACCCTCCCCGGAAGACCACCCTTTGCTTTACCTGGGCTACCACCGCCAAATCGCGGCCCATTCCCAGACCCAAACAATCCAAATCCTCAACGCCTAATACAACCACAGCGCCGAGTTACCAATGGGCGAGTGGTAGTGATTATTGACCCCGGACATGGCGGTAAAGATTCAGGAGCGCTTGGCATTGGAGGAGCCCGCGAAAAAGATGTTATTTTGCCTATTGGTAAGAGACTTGCTGAGATTTTGCAGAAAAATGGCGTACAAGTAATTATGACGAGGGATTCTGACTATTTTGTTACCCTGCCGGGACGGGTGCAATTAGCAGAGCGAGCAAACGCTGATGTGTTTGTTAGCATCCACGCTAATTCAGCAGGTGCGAGTCGTCCCGATGTTAATGGTTTGGAAGTCTATTATTACGATAGCGGACTGGATCTAGCTCGTATTGTCCGTAGTAGCATTCTGCAAAGTATTGGTACTCTCAAAGACAGGGGAGTGCGACGAGCCAGATTTTATGTCCTCAGAAAAAGTTCTATGCCTTCCATTCTCGTGGAAACGGGTTATATGACTGGTCGAGAGGATATGGCTAGACTCAGAACCTCAGCTTACCAAAATCAAATGGCAGAAGCGATCGCTCGTGGTGTTCTTCAGTATCTCAAGAGAAGATAAGTAATTTAGTTGAAAATATTGAGTAAATACATCTAATCTTTACCATTTTTATCCAATTTAGTAGTAAAACAATTTAAGTATTCTTGCGGCGGGATAGGAGTAGCTTCTTTGTTATTGTCATCTGATGCTTTGCAAGTCAACAAATTTTGGATTTTGGATTTTGGATTTGTATCACCTACAAGAGGTGTTAATGTAGCTGGACGATAGTTTGGCATAAAACTCAAATCGGGAATCTAAAATTTAAAATTGGCAGTCTAATTTATATAGGCTAATGGCATGGCAAAATCAGAGGAGCGTGCTATATTTTACGCCATTAGCTGTGTCTTAATAACAGCGCAAAACTCAAGGTGCGCGGTGACGGTGTGAGGATTTGCCAATATGTTGAGATGTTGACGGCTCCCATAAATGTGAATCAGGAGAAAAGACTGTGAAATTACGCTGGTTACTATCCAGTACTATTGGAACCATCTTCATGCTATCGTCGCCGGCAATGGCCGCGAGACTTGAATCTTGGCGTTTTGATGCCAATCAAAACAAGCTGGAAATTAATACTCAAGGGAATGTTCAACCCCAAGCACAACTAATTTTTAACCCCACTCGTTTGGTAATTGATTTACCAGGAACCACATTTGGCCGCCCGCAGCTAACCCAACAGGTAGGCGGTGCAATTCGTTCGATTCGTGTTGGGCAGTTTGATGAACAAACAACGCGCATAGTAGTTGAACTCACTCCTGGTTATAGTTTAGACCCGAAAGGAGTGCGATTTGTAGGCACAACTGGGGAATCCTCTGCGGGGACACCTCGGGAACGCTGGACAGTGCAATTACCTACGCCAGAAGCCGACAATGTACCCTCAAGAAATACTACGGGGCAACCAGAACAAGCTCTAGCCACGGCAAATTCACCGAGAACATCTACACCAGCATTTCCCCCAAGGAATATTTACAATGTGGTGACAACCGACTCTGTTAATCCACCTAATAACAGAACCTTTGTTGCCAGAGTTACTCAAATTGAGAAATTGCAAGTCACAGGTGATGGTTTTTTCATTGCTACAAGTGGTGGCAATCCTCGGATTCAGGTAAATCGCAGCAACGATCAAAAAGCAATCAACATCGACATTGCTGGCGCAACTTTATCACCAAATCTAGAGCAGCGAGATTTGCCGATTAATCGCTATGGTGTCAGCCGTATCCAGTTTACCCAACTGCAAACCAGCCCATCTGTTGTTCGTCTGACTTTACAGGTAGACGAAAATAGTCCAAATTGGCGAGCAACTACTAGCAGTGTTGGTGGTTTCGTGGTTCTACCCAGTCGTGGCGTTGCCCAATTGCCCGGAAGTAACAATCAACGTCCCATACCACCTAGTAACAACTCAACTGCTACCATTCAGTCTGTGCAACTGGCTAATAATGGCACACAACTACTGATTAGAGCCGACCAAGCTTTATCTGCTACAGGCGGCTGGGATAGATCATCTGGTCTGTTCCGCATTACTATTAACAATGCTAAGTTAGCTCCCAAAGTTACAGGCCCTACTTTTAATCCTAATAGCCCGATTCTGCGTGTACGCTTACAACCACAAGAATCCAACACTGTCACTGTTTTGGTTCAACCAGCCGCCGGGGTGCAAATTGGGGAACTCAACCAGGTTGGCGACGAGCTTTTAGCTTTAGAATTACGACGCTCTGGTAGCAGCAGTATCACACCGCCCATTGCTTTACCTCCCCTACCATTGCCAGACCAAGGTCAATTACCAAACCCCACAGATAATCCTCGTACCATCTCCCAGTCACGGCCACGCACCTCTGTTCCTAAAGGGAAATTGGTAGTAGTTATTGACCCCGGACATGGTGGAAAAGACTCAGGCGCTCCTGGTTTGGGGGGACTTTTAGAAAAGGATGTAATTCTGCCTATTGGTAAAAGGGTAGGAGCCATTTTAGAGCAAAATGGTGTACAAGCGGTGCTAACGCGAGATGCTGACTTTTTCGTAGAACTTCAGGGACGGGTAGACATTACCAAGCGAGTTAATGCGACTTTGTTTGTCAGCATTCACGCTAATTCTGTTGATAATCGCCCTGATGTCAATGGGTTAGAAGTATATTATTACGATAGTGGTTATGGTCTGGCTGAAGTAGTTCGTAAAACCATCCTTCAGGATATCGGTACTATCAAAGACCGGGGAACTCGCAAAGCTAGATTCTACGTTCTCAGAAAAAACTCTATACCTGCTATTTTAGTGGAAACAGGCTATATGACTGGTTATGAGGATAATCCTAGATTAGGAACACCAGAATATCAAAATCGGATGGCAGAAGCGATCGCTCAAGGCATTCTCAAATACTTACACCAGAGGTAATATACTACAAATTACTAATTAAAGAGGTGGTATTTAAACTTCTTTGACGTGCAGAATTTAGTGGTCAAGTTGGAGATTGTCTGCTAAATTCTGTATTTTAAATCCCAAAACCTAAATTAATATCTGCCTGTGTATTCATCTTCCATCTTTGAAGGGAATCTTGACGATTTTTCTGATCAAGAACCCCAACGCGCCCCAATCGGCATCTTTGATAGTGGTGTGGGTGGGCTAACAGTACTACGACAACTCTATCGACAACTCCCCAATGAATCAATTATTTATTTTGGGGATACAGCCAGACTTCCTTACGGAATTCGCTCACAAGCAGAAATTTTACGATTTACCCGCGAAATTATTACCTGGCTACAACAGCAGCAGGTAAAAATGGTAATTATGGCTTGTAACACCAGTTCCGCCCTAGCCTTAGAAACCGTCCGTGAAGAATTCAGCATACCCATTTTGGGAGTAATTCTACCGGGTGCAAAAGCTGCGGTGCAGCAAGGAAAGCGGATTGGTGTAATTGCCACTCCAGCGACAGCTAAGAGTAATGCTTATAAGCACGCCATACTCGAAATTGCTCCTGATGTCCAAGTCTGGCAAGTTGGATGCCCAGAGTTTGTACCACTGATTGAGCAAAACCGCATTCACGATCCTTACACTGCTGAAGTAGCACGAACCTACTTAGAGCCTTTATTAGAGCAGGAAATCGATACTTTAGTTCACGGCTGTACTCATTATCCTCATCTTACACCAGTACTGCGATCGCTCCTGCCTTCTCAAGTCCAGTTGGTCGATCCAGCTGTTCACGTTGTAGCAGCTTGCGCCCAAGAACTAGATTTACTAGGCTTAAGAAATACTCATCTCCCATTGCCAACTCGCTTCGCTGTTAGCGGTTGTCCGCAACAGTTTTCCCAGTCAGGAGTGCAGTGGCTAGGCTATACCCCAATGGTTGAAGAGGTTTCCTTCACTGATATCGCTATTTCCCAACTCCAATAAAACTATGTGAAGCAAATAAGAAGTTAAACCTCGTCTACCTTGAAAACTGTAGTTTTTTGTCATCAGGGTAAAGCACAAAACTCAAGCCAAGGCTGATTAATATACTCTCCTTAAAACTCCAGTTTTCAAAATGGACGCGGTTTAGCATAACTCCAAGCACTGTGTGACTGATAACTTTTTGTATAGACAGAAGGGGCAGCTAAAGCTAGATAATACTATCCTGGAAGAATTTTTGCCACAACTAGTTTTCGGTGGTTTGCAAGGAATAGATGATTCTTTCGAGTTAGGACCAAGAAGTACGTTCTCTGGACTTAGTTTTCTATCTTCTCTTGGAAATCTCGGACAAGGTGGTGAACCAAGCATTAGAACTAAAAATCAGGATTTTATACTTGGCAAAAGGTTATATTTAAAGTCATCCTTTGATCCAGAGTTTAAAGACTATAAGTTGATTAAATCACATCTTGGATATGTTTGTGCGGAATGCAAAACAAATTTAGATAAGGCTATGTTTCAAGAAGCAGTGGCAACAAGTAGAGATTTAAAGATAGCTGTTCCTGGATCTTTATATTTTCTGATTTGTGAATTTCTTGATATGGCACCAATTTCAATAATTTCAACTCAAATTGATGATGTTTTGATCGTGCAAAAAACTAAGCGTATGTCTTCTAATATTCGACAAGAGTATCGAACACCAGAGGAAAGGCAACTTCACAGACAGGAATATCTAGACTTTTTGGATTCTTCTAAGTACTACCCTGACCTATTTCAAAGGATGATCGATAAGATTCAAGTTCTAATTGACGATACAAGTCCATCAATGGAAAATGTTTTAGACCAGGGGCATTTCTAATGTTTTTTATATTTTTTGGCAAAAAACCACGGATTTCGAGCTAGAAGAGCTTTATACCAATTCCTGGTGAAACTGTACAGAATCAAAATCAAGCTTGATAAGGCAAGGGGCAAAATCCCTTGTTCGGGAGCAACCTCAGATTTAATCAGTATTAGGAGTTAAAAGTTTTGAATTAATAACTCCTAACTCCTAACTCCTCACTCCCAACTACTGACTATTAACTGCTTGAGTCACCTTTGTCCTTACTGATATCTCCTGCTTCTGTTTTGCTTGGGTAGATGAAGAAAAACTTGTTCCAACAGTCTTAGTACCCGTCCGCTTCGCCAGTGCTAATAACAGGTAGACTGTGAACAAGTATCCAGAGGCTAAAATAAAAATCATCATAGACATACTTCCGTAAATCATTGTTCTACTAGCACCCTTCTAAAGGAATATAAAATTACATAAAATTAGTAGAACCTCAGCCAAGCAAGTGCATTCTTGATGGCTGTAGTTTCATATAGCAAAGTTACCTATAGAGATAAAACTCTCTACGGACAGAAAAATTTATTGTCTAACACAAATTATTGCAGACCATAGATCCCACAGCAGTTAGATTGCCAAAGGGCAACCTAAAACTACGATTCTCATCGGTCTACTCGATCTGCTTTATTTTTGCTCAAACGGATGTAAGTAGAGCAAATCTTGCGCTCAACGTGCGCTAAATACGTGTAGCGGCTTCCCATAGGGATATTGCATCGCTCCAAACCTGGAGTTTCGCGCGATCGCAGGAAAAATCAAAGAAATTATTTCCTTAATTTAACCGACGAACATTTATTTTAGACTCACGACCTTAACTCAGTAAAATCAACTAGTAGCCGACTTAACTTTACGGGCGTGAATATCTTACAAAATTTAAAATTCCTATATTTTAGCGTAACACAACGACCCTGAATTTTGAGCGTATTCGGCTGCTAAATTTCAAATTTTTTGAAGAGCTACACTTCAGTCTTGGAGAAATTTAGTCTTACCAACTGGCGACCAATTTAAGCTACATTCATTTTGTCAATAAGTAACATTGCCTAAATTATGTTTTTAACTGTGGCAGAAAAGGTGAGATGAGAAACTACTTAACACAATTTCATCTGACGTTAATCCAGTGTACTGAGAATTGATGTTTTAAGTTAGTTTAAAGTTTAATTAACCACAAATTAAGCATAATTGCTTATTGACAAATATATCAGCAACCTTAATTATCACCCATAGACTCATAAAAATGGGATTACCTGATGAAAACTTTGCGCTGGCACAGGGTTATCTTAAAATGAGTGTAGGATATGTAAACTTTCGTAACCTAAGTCAGAGTCCGCCCATCCATGACCCCAGCCACCTCCCTGTTTACCCCTGTGGAAGCAGACCTGCGACTACTAGCAGATAACCTAAAACAGCTAGTTGGAAATCGCCACCCCATTCTGTTTGCAGCAGCCGAGCATTTATTCGGTGCTGGGGGAAAGCGTATCAGACCAGCAATTGTCCTGCTAATATCGCGGGCGACAATGTTAGAACAAGAGATTACGCCGCGTCACCGCCGCCTTGCTGAGATTACAGAAATGATTCACACAGCAAGCTTGGTACATGATGATGTGGTAGATGAATCAGACGTGCGGCGAGGAGTTCCCACTGTTCATAGTTTGTTCGGGAACCGCATTGCCATCTTAGCAGGAGATTTTCTCTTTGCCCAATCGTCCTGGTATTTAGCAAACTTGGACAATTTGGAGGTGGTGAAACTGCTCTCAGAAGTCATTATGGATCTGGCTACTGGGGAGATTCAGCAGGGACTAAATCGTTTTGATACTGGTATCTCTATTGAAACTTACATTGAGAAGAGTTATTACAAAACAGCTTCGTTAATCGCCAATAGTTCTAAAGCAGCTGGATTGCTCAGTGAAGTCTCACGAGAAACTGTTGAGCATCTGTATAGCTATGGTCGTCATTTTGGTATAGCATTTCAAATTGTTGATGACATTCTAGATTTCACTAGTACAGCAGATACCTTGGGTAAACCAGTGGGGTCGGATCTCAAAAGTGGTAATCTAACTGCACCTGTTTTATTTGCTTTAGCCCAAAAACCATCTTTGGAAGTGCTGATTGAACGAGAGTTTGCTCAAGAAGGAGATTTAGAGCAAGCACTAGTACTGATTCAAGATAGTCAAGGTATACAACAGGCGCGAGATTTGGCTGCTCACCATGCTAAGTTGGCAATTGAACATCTTGCAGTTCTCTCACCATCAGAATCACATCAGGCATTGATTAACATCGCTGAGTACACACTGAGTCGCCTCTATTAAGTAATTCGTAATTCGTAATTCGTAATTACGTTTTGTGTTAGTTGCAAAAAAAATGTAGGTTGGGTGGAGGCTTTGCGTAACCCAACATCCTGATATAAGTCAATACGCTTGGGTTAAGGCTAGCAGTCTTTGTCAAGGTCATTTTTTTTACGAACCGCAGTAGACGCTTTGCGGCTTCCCGCAGGGTGGCGCAGAGGACGCAGTGAAAAGAAAGAGAAGGAAAAAACTGCTTAACCCAAGCGTATTGCACTATAAAGACTTGTCCGCTTTTGCTTACTGGGCATCTCACAATAAAGAATGGGATATTTTTTTATGGGAAAGTTCTTAATGGGACTCTAGTTGATTGAGAAACTAAAACTTGAAAACGGAAAAATGTTCACTGATAACTGTTTTTTAATCAATTTTAGGTTTAACGAAGAGT
>NZ_JABXKI010000260.1 GCF_017115095.1 Nostoc sp. NMS4
AACGGAGTAAATTATGCCTATAGGCGTTCCTAAAGTTCCTTACCGGATGCCCGGTGGACAATATACAGATTGGATTAGTATCTACGATCGCCTTTACCGGGAACGGATTATATTCTTGGGGCGTGATATTGATGATGAAATTGCCAATCAAATTATCGCTGTAATGCTGTATCTGGATTCAGACGATCCAGGTAAAGATATTTATTTATACATCAATTCTCCCGGTGGGATGGTTACATCTGGCATGGCTATTTTTGACACCATGCAACATATCAAATCAGATGTCGTAACTATTTGCGTGGGATTAGCTGCTTCAATGGGATCTTTCCTGCTAGCAGCTGGCACGAAAGGGAAACGGTTAGCCTTGCCTCACTCACGGATTATGATTCACCAGCCTTCAGGTGGTACTCGTGGGCAAGCAACCGATATCGAAATTGAAGCTAGAGAGATTCTGCGGATTCGTCACCAGCTTAATGGCATTTATGCCGATAAAACCGGTCAGACCATAGCAAAAATTGAAAAAGACATGGATCGTGACTTTTTCATGTCTGCTGAAGAAGCAAAAGAATACGGTTTAATTGACCGTGTAATTGAAGAACGAACCTTGGTAGTAACTGGGGAGTAGAGGGGCAGGGGGCAGGGGGCAGGGAGCAGGGAGATGAGTGAGGGAGATGAGGGAGCAAGGGAGGCAGGGGAGGCAGGGGGAGAATAATTAATAACCAATGCCCAATGCCCAATGCCCCATGCCCCATGCCCCATGCCCCATGCCCAATCCCGTTCTTTAAACAAACTGTCAAGATTGAACTTTAAAATAGAAAATTAGCCCTTATCATTAATAGTCCGAGCTTGAAGCTGATATTGACAGAGATAATAGCCGATAGCGAAATATTCGATAGCTGATAGCTCAAGATGGATCTTGGAGATTGCTACCGTTTACTAGGTTTAAGATCGGGAGCTTCTTTTGCTGAGATCAAAGCGTCTTATCGACGACTGGCGCAGCAATATCATCCCGATATCAACCCAGATGACAACAAAGCCAAAGATAAGTTTATTGCCTTGACAGAGGCTTACAAACTCCTGTTGACGGTAGTACTGCCAGAGGAAATTGGTGTACATTCAACTCAGGTGTCAACGTCTGGACGTGATGACACCAAAGCAACGCATAGGCAGAAAACACCTGTAACAACGGTGACAAGCCAACAACCAGAGAAAGCAAAGCCGCCAAATCTATTGGAAATAGAAGAACGGCTGAAGTGGAAGACTTATGACCAATTGCAGCGATTTTTGCAAGAAAGACGATTTCCGCAAGCGATCGCCCTTGCGGAAGCTTTAGCAGATCGTTTGTCAACAGATGCAGAAGTCCGTCAATGGCTAGCGATCGCTTATCAAATTTGGGGACGGGCGCTAATTTCCGAAAAACAACTACTCAAAGCCAGAATTTATCTCAAAAAAGCTCTGAAGACAGACCCCCATAATAAAAGTCTCTGGTATGAAGTGCAGCGCGATTTCCAACGCTTAGAACAAATTTTTTAAAGTTTACAAAATTTTAAACGGAAGGCGGGAGCCTTCCAAAAGGCATTCCCAGTCGGAGACTGGGAACGAGGTACTGAATTACGAATTACGAATTACGAATTACCGCCATCCCCTCAAAACTGCTCCCAAGACAGCAATTCCCTCAACAATCTTCTCGGTTGTTTGAAAGCTAAAAGCTAATCTAATGGCATCATCTCCCTGTCCATTGGCGTAACAGCGAGTTCCTGGCAGAAAGCTGATACCTTGTTCATTGGCAGCAGTTAGGAGTGCTTTGGCGCTGATATCTGGTGGCAATTTACACCAAACGAAAAAGCCACCACCTGGTCGCAAAGCAACTACATCACTGGGAAACTCTTGAGCGATCGCTTCTAACAACAAATTACACTTATGCTTGTAGCAAGCGATTAGCTCCTGAATGTGATGATCTAGTTTGCCTGTAGCGCAGTAGCGAGCCACCACATGGCTAACAAATGGCCCCACAGGCCCTTCACTTTTGAACATTGCCAACCGCTCAATAATTGCTGGATCGCCACAAGCCCAGCCTAGCCTGACACCAGGCGCAATGATTTTCGAGAAGGTACTCACGTATAACACCCACCCATCCTTGTCAAGGCTTGCCAGGGATGGCACTGTTTCACCTTGGAAGCGCAAATCGCTATAAGCATCGTCTTCCACCACTAAAACGCCATACTCAGCCGCTAACGTTACTAGTTTTTGGCGGCGAAATAACGGCATTGTAGTGCCTGTGGGATTATGAAAAGTAGGGATAGTGTAAATAAACCTGGGTCGAATGCCCCGTTTTTTCAAGTCGCTTAAAGTTTCTTCTAAGGCATCTACATCCATTCCCATCTCATCCACAGGAATGGTAATTAGGCGTGCGCCAGCCTGGACAAATCTACTAACTACTCCCAAGAAGGTTGGGCCTTCCACAATTACCACATCACCAGGTTCGACAAACACATCTGGTAGCAAGCCCAAAATCTGACCGGAACCGTAGCCAATAATCACGCGATCGCGCTGGGCGGGAATTCCTTGAGCTTGCAAGCGGAGGATAATTTGTTCATAAAGTTGGGCTGAAGGTGGGCCGTAATTGAGAGCGATCGGAGCCTCTTCTACTAGTACAGCCGCACTCGCAGCAGCTAAGTCAGTGTGGGGAAAGAGAATTGGGTCAGCTAGACCGTAGGCAAAGCTGACAGTGATAATTTTGGTTAACTCTGTACCATAGGTTGGTGGTGTCAGATTTCTAGCTCTTTCTGCGAATAAATCAGTAATTTGGTAAGCAGGGGTAGTGGGAGCCATAAGCAATTAAAAATTGGGAGTTAGAATACAGAACACACAAGCGGGCGATTAGCTAAAAGTCATACGGATGTATTATTTCTTATAACATCATCACAAGTATCGTAAATTATTGATTGCTAGAACATAATTACTATAGTGAAATTAATTAACTTTAAGTGGCAGCAGCTAATTCTCAGCTTAGGCTGTGTACTACTGATTATTGCCTGTCAAAGTTTATATCCCACTACTAACCCAGATGCTAAACCTCTGAAGGTGGCGACAGATCCCACCTTTATCCCTTTTGAGATCCAAACAGCTAGCGGGAACTTGGAAGGTTTTGATATTGATTTAATGAATGCGATCGGCTTAGTAGCAGGTTTTGCAGTCCAGTTTGAAAGTCTGCCCTTTGATGGCACGATCTCGACCTTGCAAGCCAAAAGAGTCGATGCAGCAATTAGCGGCATCACGATTACCGCCGAACGCCTAAAAACAATTGCTTTTTCACGACCTTATTTTAAAGCCGGACTTGCGATGTCTACGACGGGCTACGCCTACGCAGTCAAAGAAGACAATAAAAATATTAAAGACTTCAAAAGTCTCAAAGGCAAAAAAATTGCTGTACAAATTGGTTCCACTGGGGCAGATTTTGCCAAAACCATCCCCAACGCCAAAATTAGTACTTTTAATTCTGGGCCAGAATTTTTCCAAGACTTACTCAATGGCAACGTTGATGCTGTGGTTAGCGATGCTTTCGCAACTTTGTATGCGATTAAAAATGGCAAGCTCAAAGGCATCAGAGTTGTTGCGGATTTGCTCACCCAAGAATACTACGGGATTGCTACACCCAAGGATTCCCCCCATTTGGATGCAATTAACAAAGGTATAGCGACTTTGTTATCCAATGGCACTTACAAGCAAATTTATCAAAAATGGTTTGATGCTGAACCTCCACAATTGCCTTTTTAAGAGTGCTGAGTGCTGAGTGCTGAGTTAGGAGTTAGGAGTTAGGAGTTAAAAGTAGAGACGCGAAAAATCCAAGTCTTTCCAAGAGTTAGGAGTTTTATTTATCTCCCTTGTCTCCCTTGTCTCCCTTGTCTCCCTTGTCTCCCTTGTCTCCCTTGTCTTCCTTGTCTCCCTTGTCTCCCTTGTCTCCCTTGTCTCCCTTGTCTCCCTTGTCTTCCTTGTCTCCCTTGTCTCCCTTGTCTCCCTTGTCTCCCTTGTCTCCCTTGTCTTCCCCATTCCCCATTCCCAATTCCCATTTATAAGGAATTACCTGCCAATATATGAAATATTTATCTAATATGCGTCACAATTAATACTGCCACCAAAATTCATTGAGAAACTACAATCTACTGTAGTCAGGGACAGCCAAATTGTGGCACCTTGAATCTTAGTGGCTAGAAGCACCTTGGAACGAACGGGAATAAAGGAACTTCCACTATGCTGATTTGCCCTCAGTGTAAATTTGAAAACCCAAATAGCAACAAATTCTGTCAAAACTGTGGCACGTCCCTCGCTCACAAGGTCTGTCCTGAATGCAGTGCCGATGATGTACCTGTGAATGCATTGCGTTGTCATAACTGTGGCACAGAATGTGGAACAGTGTTTTGGGCAATTATTACTAAAGAAACGACTGGGGAAGCTTTGAGAATAGAAGGGGATGTAGGAGATGAGCAAGCAATACCCTCCTCATCTCCTGTATCTCCTAGTTCTCAGATTACATTAGGCTCCTATTTGGACTCCCAAGAGCGCTATCAATTGTTAGATACGCTACCTGCTCAAACGGAAACTGAGATTATTACTGATGTAAGTGCCAGAGTTTTAGATTGCCAGCCGTATCAAATATCACCCATTGATGCAATACTAGCAAGTCAGGAATCAGATTTACTAACGCCATCAGTAGAAGCAAGTGGAATTCCTCGCCTTGCGAAACTTTATCTTGCTTTACAATCCCAAGGTGAGCGGGGGATACCGTTGATTCACGACGCATGGCAACAGGGTGATATACAGGTACTAATAATTGAAAACCGCTCGGATTGGCAGTATTTACTCGACCTGTGGCAACAAGAAACAACCAGTTCGTTAAAAATTTTACACTGGTGTTATGAAATGACCCAACTTTGGGCAGTATTGGAACCAGTAAATTGTCGTCAAAGCCTTTTAGATTTGTCGAATTTGCGATTGGATGAAGACCAAACGTTGGCGCTACAAAGGTTGTATGTGGAATCATCGAATTCTCAGCCCGCCACGGAGTCGCCAGAAGATGCCGAAAACCAAACATCTGCCATTCCAGAGGAGCCGTTAACTATCCAAGCTTTGGGACGGGTTTGGCAAGCACTATTTAGACAGTCGCAACGGACTCAATTTGGTTCTGTAGTCCAGATGTTGGGGGATTTAGAGGTAGGCAAAATTCAGACGATTGACCAATTGCGATCGCGCTTAGAGGAAATCTCTATTGAACTGGAAGCACTAGGAACCGCAACTTTGCCCCCAATACAGGAGAACAATACTGCTGTGTCCACTATCCCACCATCAGATGAGTTAGAAGATATCATTAGCAAAACTGATGATATGCCAACTGTTGTCCTGGCGATGCAGTTAAGTAGCTTAGAAGATGCAGGACGCACAGATGTAGGCCGTCAACGTCATCATAACGAAGACTACTTTGGCATTGAAACCAAAATTCATAAACTGGAGTTACCCAAAAGTCGAGTTTTAGAAGGGTATGGTTTGTATATTCTTTGTGATGGTATGGGAGGACACGCTGGCGGCGAGATAGCCAGCGAGTTAGCAGTCAACACGCTACGGCAATACTTTCAAGAACACTGGATTGCCAACCAGCTGCCAACAGAAGATAGTATTCGTGAGGCAGTGTATTTAGCTAATGAGGCGATTTACAAGCTCAATCAACAAGATGCCCGTTCTGGAGTTGGGCGCATGGGTACAACTTTAGTAATGCTTTTAATTCAAGATACGCAAGCAGCAGTCGCTCATGTAGGAGATAGCCGTCTCTATCGCCTAACGCGCAAGCAGGGACTAGAACAAGTCACAGTAGATCACGAAGTTGGGCAACGGGAAATTAACCGAGGAGTGGAAGCAAGCATAGCTTACGCCCGCCCAGATGCCTACCAGCTGACCCAAGCCTTGGGGCCTCGTGATGAAAACTCGATTAATCCCGACGTGGGCTTTTTCGATATTAACGAAGATACTCTTCTGCTCTTAGTATCGGACGGTCTATCAGATAATGATTTAGTAGAAACCCATTGGCAGACTCACTTAGAACCCTTACTTAGTTCTGGTGCTAACTTAGAACGGGGCGTTACAGATTTAATTGATTTAGCAAATCAACACAACGGTCACGACAACATTACTGGTATACTTATTCGGGCAAAAGTACGCCCAAATTTGGAAAGTTAATCATAAATGGGAATGGGGAAGATGACAGGGATGAGGGAGACAAGGGAGACAAGGGAGACAAGGGAGACAAATAAAACTCCTAACCCTTAACTCTTGTACAGACAAAGATTTTTCGCGTCTCAACTCCTAACTCCTAACTCAGGACTCCTAACGCCCAATGCCCTAATCCATTTACCTTGTAGGTTGTATTGTGGTTAGTCTGACACTGTTAGAACCGCAACAGAAAACGCCCCTTCAGCAGTGGTGCTTTGAGAACTCCTCCATAATTCGGATTGGTCGAGCGGCAGATAATCACGTTGTTTTAACTGATAGTTTAGTTTCGCGGCATCATCTAGAACTGAGAAAAGTTGGTGACGCTAGAAATGGCGATGCTTGGCAGCTGATTAGTCAGGGTACAAATGGGACTTTTCTCAACGGTATCCTTGTACTTCAGTGTCCGTTACCAGATAATTCTCTTTTGCAATTGGCACAAGGAGGCCCAATCCTGCAATTCCATATTCAGCAGGTAACAGTACTGGAAACTGGTTTGCGATCGCAGCAACAAATACAAGGGACAGAAGAAAATGCCGCCGAGACTCTTTACTCAGCCAAAAATCTGGCAAATTCATCTTCCACTTGCACGCACGAAGGCAACTCCCCAAAAAATTTGTTTTGCATCCACTGCGGTCAACCTCTCTCAGTCCAACAGAGAATTCGCCATTATCAGGTGTTGCAAACTCTCGGACAAGGAGGTATGGGTACTACCTATCTCGCTTGGGATGAGGCGGGACTGATTCCGGGTATCCCACAACTGCTGGTGTTGAAGCAAATGAATGCTGATATGGTGAAAATTGTCAAAGCTCGAGAGTTATTTGAGCGAGAGGCGCACACTCTCAAATCTCTTAACCATCCTGGAGTTCCCAAGTATTATGACTTCTTTGTAGAAGGCGGCAAAAAATACTTGGCAATGGAACTAATCCACGGACAAGATTTGGAGAAACGTGTCTATAGCACTGGCCCTGTGACACCAAACCAAGCGATCGCTTGGATGATCCAAACCTGTGATATTTTAGATTATCTTCATAGCCAAGAACCTCCACTAATTCACCGCGATATTAAACCCGCCAATTTAATGGTGCGAAGTTCAGGAAATCGCATAGTGGTGCTGGATTTTGGCGCAGTTAAGGAAATTGGTACAGCCCCCGGTACTCGAATTGGGGCAGAAGGTTACTGCGCTCCTGAACAAGAACGAGGGCAACCTTTGACCCAATCTGATTTGTATGCAATTGGCCCAACGCTGATTTTTTTGCTCACAGGCGAAAACCCGTTCAAGTATTACCGCCAACGAGGGCGAAACTTCAGGTTTGATGTGGCAAAAGTTCCCACCATTAGCTCCCAATTAAGAGACGTGATCGATCGCGTTACAGAACCATTGCCACGCGATCGCTATCAAACCGCCAAGGAATTAGCTACGGCTTTAGCTGCTTGCAAAGTTTAGAAAGTGGGGATTAGCGAGTTAGGAGTTAAGAGTTAGGAGTTAGGAGTTAGAATTCTTCTCCTGCTTCCCTTGCTTCCTCATCCCTCCTATTCCTCATCCCAAGTTTCTACAGCTAGCAATTCACTAACTGGGTCTTGCATACTAAAGCCAAAGTCAAGCAGTTCCTGTTTCCAGTGCTGCCATTCATTACCGTAGAGCAAAGCGATTTTCCAGATGCTATCGCTTGGCTTGATAATATTCGATTCTATGAGTGATTGCACATTGCGCTGCAATTTCACCATTGGGTGAATCACTTTTTGAGTCATAACCTCGATTGAATTCTGATTTTGTTGGTAAATGCTTAATTAAAACTGCTTCCCATTCTGCAATTGTTGCCGGCCCGTAGAGTGGTGTAATTCGGTAAAGCTAGTCTTAACTTTCTAACTATACCATAACAAACTCTACTAAGTTACTGGTAAATTCGGTTTTGTACGGTAATTACCACCAGAAAACCCAATCTTACCAAGCAGTGGTTTTTCTTCTTTACCTTTACCTTTTTTCGGTAAGGGTGCAACACTACCTTTTGTAAGATATCTATTGTGAATGCCCAGCAGAAAATTAGTCCTCATGGAAGTTGCACTAAGTAGTGTGAGTGAAGACGACTGGGAAAATTGTATTTATTTGAATCAAGAAAAATATGGTTGCTTGTTGAATAACCTATATGACACAGGCTAGTTTGAAAGTTTTTGACTGACAAGGGAATTTGCAATTGAGTAGAAATGTCTACTCTTCTGTTGATTTAAACGCCGTTTATAGTATCGCAAACATCTGGCATTAGGCAAATTAATCGCAAATCTTTATATAATTTTTATGTTTTGTCCAGAGAATAAGATTTGGAGGGTTGGGGCGCGGGAAAGGGTTTAGCATAAAGTTCCCTTGTCTTCAGAGTCAGCATTTGAAGTTTGTGTAAAAAATTTTTAGCAAGGATGTTAGTTTCTGTTGAGCAGATGGGTATCCTCAGAACGGGAGGCTTGCTGATACCTAAGTACTTACCGCAGCAAGTATATGAGATATGGCTGGTTCAGATGAAGAATACCTAATTACCCGCAAAAAGCAGATTCAGCGGCGACAAAAGATTGTCACGATCGTCTCGATGTTCTCGTTTTTTGGTTCTACGGTATTTGCAGCTATTCCAGCAATCCAACAGGCTATTCAACCTAAGCCAGCAACTGCGTCTGCTTCTCCTGAGTCAGGATTGCTGCAACAGGCGCGGGGCTACGAGTTGGTTTTACAACGGGAACCAGAAAACCAACTTGCTTTAGAGAAACTGTCTGTGCTGCGGTTGCAGTTGAAGGATGCTAAAGGTGCGATCGAACCTTTAGAGAAGTTAGTGAAGTTACGCCCCGATCGGCAAGATTACAAAGTTGTATTAGAGCGGATTAAGAAGCAAGAGGTAAAGGGCGATCGCAGCACAAATAATCAGCCCAAATCTAATTGATAATTTAACTTAAATATTTTTGGAAAATAATTAATTTTGAGATTACTACAAGATGTTTAATGGCAAATCGATTTTAATCACTGGTGGTACAGGCTCCTTCGGTAAGGAATTTGTAAAAACGATTCTCAGCCGATATCAACCCCTGAAAGTCATAATTTATTCACGGGATGAACTCAAGCAGTATGAAATGGCGCAGGAGTTCAATGCACCAGTGATGCGCTATTTTATTGGAGATGTGCGTGATCGCGATCGCTTGCACATGGCGATGAGGGGTGTAGATTATGTTATTCATGCAGCAGCACTCAAGCATATTCCTGCTGCCGAATATAACCCAATGGAATGTATTAAAACAAATATTTATGGAGCAAATAATGTTATTGATGTTGCCATTGAGCAAGAAGTTGAAAAAGTAATTGCTCTCTCAACAGATAAAGCAGTAAATCCAATTAATCTTTATGGTGCAACTAAGCTAGCGGCAGATAAACTTTTTGTTGCAGCTAACAATATTGTTGGGTCTATGAAAACCAGATTTTCTGTAGTTCGCTACGGTAACGTCGTCGGTTCGAGAGGTTCAGTTGTACCCTTCTTTCAAAAACTGATTGGGGAAAAATCCACCGAGATTCCCATTACAGATCCACGCATGACCCGCTTTTGGATTACCCTACAACAAGCTGTAGAGTTAGTTTTCAATAGCTTTGAAAGAATGCACGGTGGAGAAATATTTGTTCCAAAGATTCCTTCAATGAGAATTACTGATTTGGCAGAAACACTCGCACCAGGAGTTCCAATTAAAATTGTTGGCATTAGACCAGGAGAAAAATTACATGAAGCCATGTTTTGTTCTGAAGCTTCACATTTGGTCTTAGAGTTTGCTGACCATTATGTGATTAAACCAACTATTGAATATGCCTATTCTATTGATTACACCTGCAACGCTTTGGGTGAAAAAGGAGTCCCTGTAGCAGAAGGTTTTGAGTATAGCTCCGAGATAAATACAGAATGGCTAAAAGGTTTTCAACTACTGGATATGTTGAAGTAATGAGTGACTACATTCCTTATGGTAGACAAGATATTAGTCAAGAAGATATTGATGCTGTAATTCAAGTTTTACGCTCAGATTGGATTACTCAAGGCCCAGCTATAGAGAGATTTGAACAAGCTATTGCTAACTATTGTGGTGCAAAGTATGCTGTAGCAGTTTCTAGTGCTACATCTGCATTACATATTGCTTGTCTTGCAGCTGGTTTAGGAGAAGGCGACGTTCTTTGGACATCACCAAATACTTTTGTTGCTTCAGCTAATTGTGGACTTTATTGTAATGCCAAAGTAGATTTTATTGATATTGATTCAAATACCTACAATTTAAGCGTAGATGAATTAGAAAGTAAGTTAGTCGAGGCAAAAAAGCAAGGGTGTTTGCCAAGAGTATTAATACCTGTACATTTTGCTGGACAATCTTGTGAAATGGAGGAAATTGCCGCTTTATCGCAACAATATAATTTCAAAATTATTGAAGATGCTTCTCATGCGATCGGCGGAAGGTATCAGGGACAACCTGTTGGTTGCTGCCAATTTTCTGATATGACAGTTTTTAGCTTTCATCCAGTGAAGATTATCACGACTGCCGAAGGCGGTATGGTGCTAACAAATCAGGAAGAATTATATCAGAAATTAATTAGATTAAGAAGTCATGGTATAACTCGCAATCTAGATTTAATGCAAGGAGAATCTCATGGTTCTTGGTATTATCAACAACTAGAATTAGGTTTCAACTATCGCATGACAGATATCCAAGCAGCATTGGGTTCTAGTCAGATGAAAAGACTAAATGAATTTGTAGAACATCGCCGATTTTTAGCTAACCGTTATAATAAACTATTGCAAGATTTACCTTTAATGCTGCCGTGGCAACATTCCGATTGTGAATCTAGCTGGCATCTTTATGTAATTCGGCTCAAATTGGATAAAATTAATAAAACTCATCAGCAGATATTTGAACAACTTCGCAGTTTAGGAATTGGTGTGAATTTACACTATATTCCAGTTCACATACAGCCTTATTACCAACAATTTGGATTTAAATTAGGGGACTTTCCAGGGGTTGAGAAATACTATAAGGAAGCTATCACTATCCCTTTATATTATGGGTTAAATGAAGAAAATCAAGATAAAGTAGTAGCTTCGCTAAGAGAGAGCCTGATATGAAAACTGTAATTATTGTTCAGGCAAGAATGACTTCAACTCGCCTCCCTGGAAAAGTACTTAAAAAGGTATTGAATAAGCCTTTATTAGAATACCAGATTGAGAGACTAAAGCGGGTAAAATTGGCTGATGAAATTGTAATTTCGACTACAATCAATAGTACAGATTTGCCAATTATTGAACTTTGCGATCGCCTTTCAATTCCATATTTTCGAGGTTCTGAAGAAGACGTGTTAGCCAGATATTATCAGGCTGCTAAAGAACATCATGCAGATGTAGTAGTTCGCGTTACCTCTGATTGTCCACTTATTGATCCACAAGTGATTGATAGAGTAATTCAATTTTATCTAGACAATCAAAGTCAATATGATTACGTTTCTAACTGTTTAGAGAAAACCTATCCACGGGGAATGGATACTGAGGTTTTTTCATTTTTAGCATTAGATCAGGCGTTTGTGGAAGCAACAGCACAACCTGAGCGGGAGCATGTTACTCCATTTATTTATATACAGCCTGAACGTTATCGATTAGCTGAGGTAGTTTATTCAGAAAATCAAAGTTCACATCGCTGGACGGTAGACACAGCAGATGATTTTGAACTGATTAAAAGAATTATTGAAGGGCTTTATCCTCAAAATCAAAAATTTACTTTGGAGGATTGTTTAGATTTGCTGAAACGATATCCTGATTGGTTACTAATTAATACACACGTAGAACAAAAGGAATATGCTGCATAACTATTAATTTATCAAAAATGAAGCTATTTATCAGAGTAGATGCATCAACACAAATAGGCACAGGTCATGTAATGCGCTGTCTAGCTTTGGCTCAGGCTTGGCAAGATGCAGGAGATCAGGTAATTTTTGTGGTAGCGACGGAAGCCCCAGATTTGAAAACTCGGTTAAAGTCAGAAGGAATGGAAGTTATTCAGCTGCCGATTCAAGGTGGAATTGCTGAAGATGCCAAAGAAACAGCAAAACTCGCACGCCAGTTTAATGCAAATTGGGTTGTGGTGGATGGTTATCATTTCGGTGCTAAGTATCAAGAAATCATCAAGGAATCTGAGCTAAAACTTTTATTCATTGATGATTATGGACACGCAGATCATTATTGTGCGGATATCATTTTAAATCAAAATATCTCTGCCCATGAAGGATTGTATATTAACCGAGAACCTTATACTCAGTTACTCTTGGGCATCGACTATGGGCTATTGCGGCGAGAGTTCTGGCAGTGGCAAGGATGGAAGCGTGAAACACTTACAGTAGCTCAAAAGCTTTTAATAACACTAGGTGGTAGCGACCCCGATAATGTTACTTTGAACGTGATACAGGAGTTGCATCTGATTGAGTTAGAAGGGTTAGAAGCAGTAGTTGTTATAGGGGCAAGCAATCCCCACTATGAGCAACTGGAATTGACTATTCAAAAGTTGCAGTTTCCTATCCGTTTGGAAAGAAATGTCAAAAATATGCCCGATCTCATGGCTTGGGCTGATGTAGCGATCGCTGCTGCTGGCTCTACATCTTGGGAACTCGCTTTTATGGGTTTACCTAGTGTGATGTTAATTTTGGCAGATAACCAACGGGCGATCGCCGAAAAACTAGAGGCAATGGGAGTAGTTGTAAATTTGGGATGGCATGAAAATGTTTCTGCTGTTGAAATAGCATCGGAGGTAGCGCAATTAGTGATAGCTACCGGAAGGCGGGAAAAAATGACTAGATGTAGCCAAGAATTAGTGGATGGTGAAGGAAGCAGTAGAGTTTTGAGCCATCTAAAAGATAAATTTTTTCAATTGCGCTCGGTGCAGCAAAATGATTGTCAGTTGCTATGGGAATGGTCAAACGCTCCAGAAATACGTGCGGTTTCTTTTTCCTCTAAGTCTATACTCTGGGAAGATCATGTTCAATGGTTTAAATCTAAATTGATAAATCCTAATTGCATCTTTTACATTGCAATTAATAAGAATAATGTACCTATTGGACAGATTCGATATGACATAGAAAATTATGAAGCTATTGTTTCCATGAGTATTGACCCAAATTTTCGTAATCAGGATTATGGAAGCAGCTTGATTAAATTAGCCTGTAAAAAACTATTCTCTGAGTTAGATGTTAATAGAATTAATGCCTACATAAAACCAAGTAATCAGGCATCTATTAGGGCATTTTCCAAAGCGGGTTTTCAGAGTATGGGAATAACTACAGTGCAAGGAAATCAAGCGATCCTTCTTATCATAGACAAGTATAAACTTGGTTAGTTGAGAGAGCAAATGCGAAAAATTAAGATTGCAGATAGAATCATCGGTGCTAGTCATCTTCCCTTTGTGATTGCTGAAATGTCTGGCAATCATAACCAATCTTTAGAAAGAGCTTTAGATATAGTTGAAGCAGCTGCTAAAACCGGAGTAAATGCACTTAAACTCCAAACTTATACTGCTGATACGATGACCTTAAACATAAATGAGGGTGATTTTTACATTAATGATCCTAATAGTTTATGGCACGGTAAATCCCTATATCAGTTATATCAGCAAGCTTACACGCCTTGGGAATGGCACAAACCTATTTTTGAGCGTTGCGAGGAACTAGGAATAATTGGGTTTAGCACTCCTTTTGATACTAATGCTGTAGATTTTCTCGAATCTTTAAATGTACCTTGCTACAAAATTGCTTCTTTTGAAAATACTGATTTACCTTTAATTCGCAAAGTTGCCAGCACAGGCAAACCGATGATTATTTCTACTGGTATGGCAACGATTTCTGAGTTAGATGAAACTGTTCGGACAGCGCGAGAAGCTGGATGTCAAGACTTAATATTACTGAAATGTACTAGTAGCTATCCTGCTACACCAGAAAATACTAACTTACTAACTATTCCTCAAATGCGCGAGTTGTTTAATGTACAGGTGGGGTTATCAGATCACACAATGGGTATTGGAGTTGCTGTTGCTAGTGTTGCTTTAGGGGCTACATTAATTGAGAAACACTTTACTCTGTGTCGGGCTGATGGTGGAGTTGATTCAGCCTTTTCGATGGAACCAGCAGAGATGCAACAATTAGTAATAGAGTTGCAAAGAGCTTGGCAAGCCTTGGGTAGTATAAAATATGGAGCAACCGAGGCTGAAAAAGAGTCGCTGGTTTATCGGCGATCGCTCTATGTAACCAAGGACATGAAAGCCGGAGAGATTCTCACTCCAGAAAACCTCAGAGCAGTACGCCCAGGCTTAGGATTACCACCAAAGTTTTTCGACATTGTTATCGGTAAATCAGTAAATCAGAATATCAAAAAAGGTACGGCTTTTACCTGGAAATTGGTATTAGCAAGTGAGCAATAAAAAGCTCACGAATAGACAGAATAATGCTAATTTTGCTTTTTATCTATATGTTTAAAATTAAAAGATGAAGGATGAATTGTCAATGAATCAAGTTAGCACAACTGTGCAGATATTACGAGAACACTATCAGAATCTTGTACAAATAAAAGGGGACTCACCTGGTTCTGGACAGTGGGGTTCTATAGATGAATCTCTGGTCAGATATTTGCAACTTATGAAAATTGGAGACCTCAATGGATGTCGAATTTTAGATATAGGATGTAGTATTGGTTATTTTGCAGAATATTTACAAGAACAGAATATTATTTGCCAATATACAGGCATAGATATTGTACCTGAAGCAATTGAAATTGCACGTAGAAAATTTCCACGTATGAAATTTGAGTGCTTAGATATAACTCAAGACAGTTTAGAAGAAACCTATGATTATGTATTAGTATCTGCTGTTTTCAATAATTTTACTCCCGACGGTAATCTTTTTCTCCAAACCTTAATCAAAAAAGCATTCTCTTTATGTGAGAAAGGTCTAGCATTTAATTTTATTTCATCTTATGTGAATTTTCGACAAGAAACAATGGCTTATTATGAACCAGAGGCAGTTTTAAGGTTCTGTATTCAGCAGCTATCTAGAAAAGTTACAATAATTCATCACTACTATCATTGTGATGTTTGTATTTATATTTACAAATAAATGAATACTAAAGATTTTGTAATTAATTGGCAGGAAATAGCAAATATTTGGGATGACTTTGTTGAAGATTCACCTCAAGGAACTGTTTTTGCAAAAACTGACTTTATCAATGCATTAGGAGTTACTTTTCAAATTGTTACAGTCTACTTCAGACAGAAAATAGTTGCAGGTACCGTTATCTTATTTTCTGAAGATGGCAAGATATTACCGGCTCCTTTCCCTTTCACGCCCTATCAAGGAGTGTTACTAGCTGACAATTTTACTAAAACAGATCATAAACGTAATTCTGAAGAATTTTTGATTTTAACTTGGTTCATAGAACAACTTATAGAAAAATTTGACAAAATTTCCCTAGGCCATTCATGGCAATTGCAAGATATCCGGCCATTCCAATGGTATAACTACCATACACCTGAAAAGGGAAAGTTTGAAGTTCAACTCAGATATACGGGTATATTAAAATTAACAAAATTTGAAAGCTTTGACTTTTATCTCAGTTGCATCCGCGCTGTCAGACGGCAGGAAATGCGGAAAGCTATCAATAATAAATTATTTATTCATGTGTCTGATAATGTTGATATTTTAGACAAATTACACCGAGAGGTTTGGGCTAGACAAGGAATAGAAAATATAGAAAAAGAATCTTACTTGCTTAAAGCAATAACTCAGAAATCTTTAGACAAAGGATTTGGAATACTGAAAGTATGCTATTTGGATACAAATCCTGTTTCGGCAATTTTATTCCTATTTGATCGTCAGCGCGGTTATTATATGTTTGCTGGGAATAATCCTGAATACAGAGAAACTGGTGGCTCAACATTTTTACTGCTCGATTTAATTGAAGAATGTTTTAAACGTCAGTTGCAAGAAGTTGACTTTGTAGGAGTGAATTCTCCAAATCGAGGAGATTACAAACTTAGTTTTAATCCAGAGATTAAGCCTTATTTTGTCACAAATTTCAATACCAATTTGGATCTCTATAAATAAATATAAAAATTTTTAGTGGAGAAGTGAGTAAAACTGTGAATCGTGTCATTGCCACAATAGAAGCCCGGATGGGTTCTTCACGGCTTCCTGGTAAAGTCCTCAAGGAAGCAGTGGGTAAACCAATGCTGTTGTTAATGATTGAGCGTATCCGTCGCGCTCGTTATATAGATGAAGTAGTTGTGGCAACTACTACTAATGAAAAAGACGAAGCGATCGCATCTTTATGCACTAAACACAATATTCCTTACTTTCGTGGTTCAGAAGAAAATGTATTAGAACGAGTTGTGGAAACTGGGCGACACTATCAAGCAGAAGTTAGTGTCCTTTTAACCGGAGATTGTCCCCTAATTGATCCTTATGTAATTGATCAACATATTTGTGCATTTTTCGCCGCTTACCCCCATGTAGATTACGTTGCCAATTGTGAAGTACGTTCATATCCTCATGGGCTGGATCTCATAGTGTTGTCTTGGAAAACACTAGCTCAAACAGTTGATTTTGCCTCCACTAAACCCTTTCGTGAACACGTCGGTTGGTACATCCGACGACATCCAGAAAAATATCGTCGCTTAGATATTATTGCTCCTCCAGGCTTAAGTAATCCTTTTTTCCGTATTACCCTTGACTATCAAGAAGACTACGATCGCATCAAAGCTATTTTTGAAGCACTTTATCCCCACAACCCCCAATTTACGACAGTAGACATTCTCAACTATGCCCAACAACAAAGATGGATTGACTCTTAAAGTAATTCGTAATTCGTAATTCGTAATTAAACTTATGAAAGTGCGTGTCGGTATTATTGGTTTAGGAAAAATTGGGCATCGCTTTGGCATTTCCCCACAAGGCGATCCACTCAGCCATTCCGAAGGGTATGCTCAAATCCCTAATGTGACAGTTGTATTAGGAGTAGATCCAGATCCAGAGGCGTGTAGAGATTTTCAGCAACGTTTTTCCGAAGCACAAGTATACTCCAGTCTGAAAGATGTACCAGATCAGCTTCACCTCGACGTAGTATCAATATGTAGTCCCACTCACTTACACGCTCAGGGAGTTATTGCTGCACTGGCTTGGCAACCCCGCGTCATCCTGTGCGAAAAACCCCTTGCAGTTAATGTAGCAGAGGCAGAAATAATGCTAGCTGCTTGCTCTGCACAGGGCTGTATTTTGATGACTAACTATTCGCGTCGCTGGACACCAATGCTGCAAGCCTTGAAACATCTAACAAGTCAGGATGATGGCTTGGGAACTCCAACTGGTGCTTGTTTACGCTATAACGGTGGTTTACTGCACAATGGAACCCATTGGATCGATATGTTATTGGCTTTATTCGGATCGGTTGCTTGTGCATATCGTCTGGAAAAATCACCTGTTGCTGAAGATGACAGTGCTGAGTCAATTGCACTATCCTGGAACGGCGGATTAACTGCCTATTTGATTGCAGTACGTGGAACTGGGTATTCAATCGGCGAAGGGGAACTCTGGGGAACCGGGGGTATGCTGCGGTATAGCGCCGGAGGAGGGCAAATCACTTGGCAGACAGTTCAACCTAGTCAGTGGTCGGGCTTTCAAGAGTTAGGTCAAGCAAAGATGATCTGTGAAGCTGGCTTAAAAGGCCACATTTTGGGGGCTGTCACCGAAGCTGTGCAATTAGCACAAATTGGCGGACAACCAACCTGTTCTGGCGCTGATGGTGTGCTTGCTTTACAAGTTGTTGAAATGGCAAGAAACAACAAATTTCTAATTAAGTAGGTAATTTAATGGTTATTACTACAGAAAAACCAGCTTTGCTGGGAGGTTCCAAAGTTTTTCCAGAGCCATTACCAAGGTATATCAGTATTAGTTCCCAGGAGACTGAAGCCGCGATTCAAGTATTGAAAAGCGGTATTTTATCTGACTATATCGGTGCTGCTGGACTGTACTTTATGGGTGGTAAACAAGTTCGCACCTTAGAAGAACAATGGGCTAAGTACTTTAATGTTCGTCACGCTTTGAGTGTTAACTCTGCTACTAGTGGTTTACATGCTGCTGCGATCGCAGCCGGTGTTAATTTTGGTGATGAGGTAATTGTGCCACCGCAAACGATGTCAGCAACGGCAACGGCAGTGGTTATAGCAAATGGTACTCCTGTTTTTGTCGATCAAGAGGAGACTACTTGCTGCATTGATCCAGAAGCCGTTGAACGTGCTATTAGCCCGCGCACAAAAGCAATTATCGCAGTCAATTTGTTTGGAGGACCAGCCCAACTGTTGCGCTTGCGTGAGTTAGCAGATCGACACGGTTTGATTCTAATTGAGGACAATTCCCAAGCACCGGGAGGTCAGCATCAAGGACGTTGGCTCGGAACAATTGGACATTTGGGGGTGTTTAGCCTCAATTGTCACAAAACCATTCAGTGTGGTGAAGGGGGGATTGTCGTCACTAATGACGATCGCTTGGCGCGGCGAGTAGCGTTGGTACGTAATCATGGAGAGAATGCAATTGAAGCGGAAAACTGGGATGAAGATGCTGATATTGTTGGTTACAATTATCGTCTAACTGAACTTCAGGCAGCGATCGCTCAGGTTCAACTCCAACGTTTAGAAGAATTGACACAGCCACGACTGAAAATTGCTGAAGCTTTAGACCAAGGGCTGTCTGAGTTTAAAGCATTGCGGACGGCTAAAGTTGGCAGTGGCGATCGCCATGTTTACTATACATATCCCATTTGGATCGATCCACAACAAGCTGGATTGTCGCGGGACAGATTTGTGGAGGCACTTCAAGCCGAAGGATGTCCGGTGACGGGGCGTTATGTGCGTCCTTTATACAGACTACCTCTTTTCCAAAAGCTGCAACAAGAAGGCAAGACAATTGTCAGTCATCTTACAGGTGTCTGTCCCATAGCCGAAAAGACATATAACGAGACACTTTTATCTACAACTCTCATCCAAATACCTGGGGGTATTGACTTAGTTGATCGTTTCATAGCTTGTGTGGCTAAAGTTTTGGCTCATGCCGAAGAGTTAAGTCGGGGGAAAGATGAATGAAGATTATTGCGATCGCTCACGATCCAGGCGGTGCTAATGCTGTCGCTGCAACTGTTGCAGCCTTGCGAGCCGCAGGTACACAGGTAGAAGCTTATGCCAAAGGGCCAGCCATCCATCAGTTTCAACGTCTTGTAGTTGCTTGTACGCCAGTTTCTCAGGAACACCAAACTATTTTTGTACCCTTAACAGGAGATATTCTACTAACAGGAACATCTCAATATGATGAATTTGAACGGGATGCTATTTTTTGGGCAAGGCAAAAGTGTATTCCTAGTATTGCTGTCATAGACTATTGGGCAAATTACCGACAGCGTTTTCAACCACTCAATAATCCTACAGAACCAATTTTTCCAGATGTCATCACAGCTTTAGATAAAGTGTGTGCAGCCGGAATGCTTACTGATGGAATACCAGAAAAGCGAATCCGCGTTGTAGGACAGCCCTATTTTGCTTGGCTGATTGCTAGACAAAAATCTAGAAAAGGTATTTTAAAACTACCAGAAAATATTCTCTTTGCTTCTCAACCAAATGCCAATGAAGTTGAAATCCTCCGTATCTTAATTAAAGTATTAACTGACTACGAACCTTTAAAAAAATTCCTGATCCGCTTTCATCCCCGCCAAGGTAAATGCCGTGCTTCGCTTGATTTACTAGCAGAATCAGGTTTGCCATTTGCCATTGACGAAAGTGCTGATACACTTGCCACTTTGCATCAGCAAGATATAATGCTAGGAATTACCTCAATTATCTTAATTGAGGCAGCTTTAATGGGAATACCAGCAGGTAGCTTGGTCATTGGTGTCGATGACACACTTATTACTAATCAAAGGAGAATTACGATTCCCCTAAACTCCTCAGAAAAACTGCGTGAGTTTTTGTATTTTCCTCAACATGGAAAAATAGAAGAACAATTTTTTGAACAGCAGCGCGATGCAGATTTGCGAGTCGCACAGTTATGTAAGTCAATCATTTAGTTATTGACTTTAACGACTTTTTCAACTGCTAGATACTTCTTAGTTTGGAGTAATTAAAGTTGAAAATAATTCTCTAATTTTTAGGCTATGGAGCCACATAAATAAAAATCCTCAGCTAGTTCTATTTATACACTGAAAACTTGAGTGCATCCAAGCTTGGGTTTAACTCCAAAATATTGTGATATGTGACTAGGAGATTTAATCAGACAGGATGCAAAAAAACCAAATCAATAATATGAGGTTTCTTCAATGGTTGATAGATTATACTTAGCATATACGCTTACAGATGCCGAGTGGCTAATTGCACATCCAGAGCTATTAAAACAAGGTAAAATTGTTTATTCAGGAATTGAGCCTCATTTAGTCTTTCGTTCTGCAAAAATTCCTGCGGATGATGCAGTTGAATTATATAGGCAATTGGATTTTTGTACTATTGCCAATGAGGCAGAATATCTAAGATGTAAATTTGAGGAAACTTTGCGACAGGTTGGCCCAGATTACGGGCTATCACTCATTTATCAAGATATTGATATTTTGTCTTGTTCTCTCCATCTTCTCTACTATTTTTTCTACGAAGCTGTAACTTCCTATCATCTAGCGTTAGTAATTCTGCGACAATACCAACCCAAAGAAATTTGGGTCAACCAATCACCATTTACTGCTGTAACACAGTGGGGTCTAGCTCCTACACCTCGGACTAATTATGAGAATCAAGTCTGGGGAGCTATGAGGAATATAGGAGTAATTATAAAAGATTTAGAAATTTCTACTAACTTAAAATCATCGAATGCTCAAGAGCAGCAGATAAACTTGGCTTATAGATCGCAATATCAGCCTTGGCAGCCTGAACATAGTCGAAGATCGCCAGTTAAACAAAATAAAAACTCATTAAAATCAGACGTTTTATTAGCGCTCCAAAATAATTTTCTCAAAAACTATGCACCTATTGGTGAAGCATTGGCAAATTCTTGTAATCTCAAAACATTAGATTTAATTCAGCAGAATCTATGGTTGGGATGGTCTGATAATTCAGATTCAATTCCCGTTCCTCTTATTCAGGATTTAAACAACATAAGTTCAATAGAAATTAATCAGCTTTTAAACGAGCGCCGATTTTCCGATGCTTTCTTAGACTATCCGCTAGATATCTGGAAAATTATTCAATCAAGAGTAGACCTTTTATTAAGCTTTGATATTCCCTTAGTTCGCGCTTGGATAGAATGCTCTCACTGGGTAATAGCTCAGGTGCAACCTAAATTTATCGTCATGGCGGAAGAAGTTTCACTAGCAGCGCGTTCATTAGGAGCAGTAGCAAAACTGCATGGAATTAAAAAATTAGTAATTGAGCATGGATCTCCTGATACTCAAATATCAAAAAATGAACGATCTGATATGCATCACTGGCAGCATAATTATGCTGAAACAAGACCCGATTATATAGCTACGTGGGGTTCTTATGGTCAGCATTATTATGTAGAACGGCTTGGTTGGTCAGCAAAAAAAGTTATTCCTACCGGCTGGCCTTGGATTGAAAAGGAGATAAGACAGCATCTCAGCAGTAGGAAAATAAACCAGGTTGCCCATGTCGAACGGCAGTTACTATTTTTAAGTACATCAACACATAAATCTTACCATTATTTGTACGAAACGCTTCTCGAAGCGGCCAAGCAGTTACGTGTTCAGATTGTTATCAGACCTCATGGTGCTGAAAACATAAATTACTTGAGCGATTTAGCTAATCTCATTGGTGTCAACGTCAAAATTGATAATTCAAGTCATATACTCGATCAAATTGCGGAAAGTGATATTGTTATTGGCGGAGCAACCAGTGTACTAAGTTATGCGATCGCACTGAGTAAGCCTTGTATTTTTTTAGATTTGTTAGAAATGAGAGATTATAAACCCTATGCCATCGAAGGTGCAGCAATAGGAGTATATAATCCCGAAGAGTTAATTCCGGCAATTGAAAGGCTCAATAGTGATTATGACGAAAGAGATCGCCAGCATAAAAAGCAAAAATTGTTTACACGACAATACTTAGGTGAACTAGATGGTAAGGCGACTGAGCGGATTATAAATTTTGTCAAAAGGGAGATTGAAATGCAAGATAAGTTATCAACTGATTATCGAAAATTTACAACACAAGCTGATATATTGCGAGTAGACATAGGCTGTGGAATTCATAAACCAAAAGATTTCATTGGCGTAGATATTGCTCCTGGTGTTGGTGTTGATATTGTTGCCGATCTCAGTAAAGAATTTCCCTTTCCTGATAGTTCAGTAGACGAGTTGAGAGCGCATGACATTATCGAACATCTCTATGACCGAATTCATACAATGAATGAGATATGGAGAGTTTGTAAACCTGGTGCAAAAGTTGACATTCGTGTGCCATCTACAGATGGTCGAGGAGCTTTTCAAGACCCCACTCATATCAGCTTTTGGAATATTAATTCTTTTCTATATTACTGTAGTGAATTTCCCGCTTATATAGAACTTTGTAAAAGATATGGATTTCAAGGCGAGTTTAAAGCTGTGAAGCTTGAACATGAAGAATCTCCTGATGGAGTAATTCATGTCATGGCTGAATTATTTGTGGTTAAGTCAGCATCTAATTTAAGCCAAAATTATTTGCCAATAACCCAGGAATATCAGCAGGAAATTCAGAAAGAATTCGCTCCTGAAGTTAATGTAAATGTTCAAGAGCAAGAGATTTTTTCTAAGCTTTATACTTCCATCAAACAATATCAACAAGAGCCAAATAGTCGTACAGCAATAGCAAATCTCCGTCAAGCTCGTCATCAAATTGCCCAGGAATGGCTGAATATATCGGACTCGGATCTTGAAAACGCATATTTGGGAGATTTAGGAAAATCACATCAAATATTGCTCAATAGTGGTCTAATAAATGAAACATTTACTCCTACTGAAGAAGCTTTTGTAGATGAAGTAACTGCACAAATTTCTAAAGGCTTCGATGAACCACAATCGCTTCAATATATATTGGCAGTTACGCTCTATCGTTGCGCTGATCAGTTACCATTACAGCATGACGTTTCTAAGATTCCTACATGGTTTATTAATGATTATTTAAAATTCCTATTTCAGCCTCAAATTTACTTTCAAAAAGTGGGAGAAGCAGAGAATTACTATTACTATATGCAGGGATTGATTGATTATTTACACACATCAATATTTAGTAATCAAGTTTCTCTGTTGTGGCATGAAGTAATTAAAAGTTTTGTCCAAATCGCTAATTTTATCCCTCTCTACTTTAATGAAGATAATCTTAAAGATATCTATGCTAAACGTGGAGAAATATTAGATTTTTTCTTGAGAATTAATGGTTATCAGGTCAATTATGAATTTGACGATAGACCTGTAACCAGAAAAAAAATTCGGATGGGTATTCTAGCAGCCCATTTTCTGCCTTCAGCAGAAACATTTGCTACACTTCCTGTTTATGAATATATTAGTCGCTACTTTGAAGTAATTTTGTACTCTCTCAATCAAACTGGTCATCCTTTAGAGCAATATTGCCAAAGTTGTGCCAACTCTTTTAAGCTACTACCACAAGATTTAGCAGAACAAGCAAATACAATTCGTACTGATGACCTAGATATATTATTCATTGCTACCAATGTAACGGCAGTAACTAATCAAATCTGCCTTTTATCAATGCATAGGTTAGCTAGAATACAAGTTACTAGTGGTGGGTCGGTTGTGACAACTGGAATGCAGCACATTGATTATTACATCTCAGGTACGCACACCGATCCATCGGCAACATCAGAACAGCAATATCGAGAAAAGTTGGTGAAACTAGAAGGAACTGCTCATTGCTTTAGTTATGGTAATGAAGAAGAAAATGTAACTGTCAAAGTTGATCGAGAAAGTTTAGGTATCTCTGAAGAAACAGTTATTTTTATCTCTGGTGCTAACTTATTTAAAACCATCCCCGAACTAATTACTACATGGGCAAAAATTATCTATGGAGTTCCCAACTCTGTTTTAGTGCTTTTGCCATTTGGGCCTAATTGGTCAAATAATTATCCGAAGAAAGCTTTTGTGAATCACTTAATTAAAGTGTTTTCAAAGCATGGATTATCAGCAGAACAATTAATAGTTTTAGATCCTCAACCAGTACCAAATCGAGAAGAAGTTAAAGAATACTTCAAAATTGCCGATGTCTATCTAGATTCCTATCCATTTGCCGGAACAACTTCTTTAGTAGAACCGTTACAAGTGAATTTGCCAGTAATTGCTAGACAGGGAACTACCTTTCGCTCTGCAATGGGGGCTGCAATGGTTCAAGCACTAGATGTCCCTGATTTAGTTTCAAATAGTGAAGAGTCTTATATACAGTTAGCGATCGCACTTGGCAATAATCCTGAATTACGTCACCAAAAAAGCGCCGAAATCAAGGAAAAAATGCAGGGTAATCCTAGTTTTCTAGATAGTCGCGCTTACTCAGCTAAAATAGGTAGTCTCTTCCAAGAATTATTTAGTAAATATCTTGCAGATACTCTGAGTCAAAATTTCCGCTTAGGAGATATTAATCTAGTTATTTTTCCAGACTGGTCACAGCCAGAAGACCTACTATATCAAGATTTAGCAAGTGTTATTTGTAGTCTGACTACTCACCCAGATAAAAGTCGCTTAACTCTCCTGATAGATACTCAAAATATTTCTGAAGAAGAAGCCGATATGCTTTTATCGTCTTTGACTATGAATTTACTCATGGAAGATGATGTAGATATAACTGAGGGGCCAGAAATTTCTCTGCTAGGGGAGATGAGTGATACACAATGGAAAACTCTTTTGCCTAGAATTCATACTCGAATTGCTTTAGCAACAGATAATCAACAGGCGATCGCCCAAGCGAAAGCAGAAAATCTCCCATTCTGCGATGTAGATAGCTTGATTGCATCCAAATACTGCGTAGGTTTTGCCTAAAAATAAAAATCTGTAGGTTGCGGAGCGAACGCGGCCTTCTTCCAAAGGGAGAGGCTAGGCCTTCTCTTAGCGTTTCGTAGAGAAGGGGGTTTCCCCCATGAGCGCCTGGTGTCGGGTTTCCCGACTTGTCCCTTGCGCGTCTCCCCTTGGGACAAGCAAGTGGGGTTTAAGGAACCAAACCCAACCTACGAATATTCTTAACCGAGCAGTATTGCCTTAACTCCTGCTTTACCATTTAATAAACCTCATCATGGCTGCCAATATCAACCAATATAATTAAATCATCTCCTGTTATGGTATCTTTCTTAAAAGCAAAAATAATTCGACAATCATAAACAACAGAACAAGACCATAAACCATCCAATTGACCCGTTAGCTTATGAGACTTTAAAGACATAGTAAAAGGATCATTACCCAATAACTCTAAAACCGCTAATATCTTGTCTTGTAATTGGGGATTTTTCTTGATTAATCGCTTAAAACTCCTTTTAAACTTCTTATCTGTTGTTAAAATCATTCATCGTCATTCTCCAACAAATAAGACTTTAAATCTTCAAAAGTTCCTCGTTTAGCTGTCCCCATTTCCACAGCTTTAAATACCTCCTGAGCATTAGCAGCAATTTCAGCCCGTCGAGCCTCAATCCGTCGCTTGCGAATCAACTCGAATAAGTGATCCTGATCCTCTATTGTCAAACTCTCGATAGAATCAATCATTTCTTGAAAAGTCATCATATAAGCTCCTGTGACATCTCCCATACTGAACCGAAGCAGTTACAGGGAGACTTGTTACAAAGGACAACTGTTTACGGTATGGCGGTTATTTTCCCACCAAGATAAAGCGTTCACCGAATTGGCGATTATACCAGTACTGAAAAATTCGCAGACATTGATTAAGAATTAGGTTTTTATTCCGACTCTAATCGTTACGCACTAATCATATCACGATACTCACTTAGAGCTTATTTTGCCTCAATATACCTCTGCCACATCTGCTCGTAAGCCTTCTCCATTTCACGGGTAAATTGTTTGCCATTCCACAACGGGGCTGTTTGCCGCGATGCTTTCAGTTTCAAAGCCACCTGCTGACGTAAAGCCTCATCTTTCCCCAAGCGCACACCCCATTCTATATACTCTTCATCAGTCCAGGCAATGCCTTCTGTGATACCCGCATTTATCATCATGGTGTAGCTGTTACGCGCTGCAAATTGTTCGCCGACTCTTGTGACTAAAGGTATACCCATCCACAATGTTTCTAAAGTTGTTGTCGCTCCGTTGTAGGGAAATGTATCTAATACAATATCAGCAATGCCTAAATTAGCACGATGAACTGACTCTAAATAAACTATTGGTAAAAATCGTAATCGAGAACAATCTACACCTTCTTCTTCGGCAATTTGGTAAAAGAAGCGTTTAATTGTTTCCTCCTCAGCAAGTCCTTTAATCAAAAAGTAGCTGTTAGGGACTTGTTTGATAATTTGCATTTGCCATCTTGTCGTCTCTGGATGGCGTTTATATCCTCTTTGGGCGCTGAGATATACAACGGCATCCATCGGAATATCCAAGTCATCGCGGCGGAGAGTTGGTACACCAACTTCAAAACCATCTACTGCTATGTAAGTTTGAGGTAATCGCCAGATTTTTTCTGTATAGTAATCTTGTGCATCATCTGGCAGTACATAAGGATCTGCGATAAAGTAATCAATTGCAGGTATGCCTGATGCATCCCACCCCAGCCAAGTAACTTGAATTGGGGCTGGCTTGAGTGCCATCACTTCACTGGTAATATCTAGAGTGATGCTATCGAGGTCAATTAAAATATCAATTTCATCTTGATATATTTGATCAGCAATTTCTAGACCATTCATGCCTAATTTATGAACATTACCTGCATTTTGTACATACCAATCCCGTAGGAAATCATCTACTAATTTATAGTTCACAAAATAGGTATGAATATCAAATTTATCTCGATCGTGATGATGAAATAACCAGCGAGCTAGCCAACCAACAGAATGATTCCTTAAAGCGTAAGATATATAACCAATTTTTAATTTCTTCGGATAATCTGTTAAAGATTGATGATTAATAATTTGACGAGCATAGTTTTTTCCTTGTGATTGGGCAAAAACTTTAATATAATTATTAAAAATCTCAGCTACCTGATTATGAATAACTCGAAATTCAGCAGGAGCATCTTTAATATGAGGTATCGCAAAAGCTGGCGTAAGTAACCGTAATATTCTTCCTTCTTCTAAAAAAATTCGTTCAGCATTAATAAACTCTTTATATACAGTTTCCAATTCTTGACAAGTTGTACATATTTCTTGCCAATATCCTCCTGCTGACATTAGACCCCTTAACAGCAAATGGAGTGCAAAAATTTTATCAGCCAAACCTTCTGATAAGGAATAACACAACCTAGCTGTCTCTATTCCTTGAGAATAACTACGAGCATCTTGATAAAAAGTCGCTAAGTGTCGCAAAATTTCTACATTATCTGGCTCCAATCGTAAATGTAATTCCAGAAGAGATGCTGCTAGTAAAGGCTGCCGCAAAGTATGACCAATTTGCAGAGCAGCAGGAAGCAGTATAGAGAAGCATTGATGAGGATCAGAGAAATAAGGGAGACTAGCTTCTATGAAATTGAGATTAATTGGATGTAAGGGAACATTATTTAAAAGTTCTTTTAAAGCTTGGATTAATAATTCGGTATTAATTTCTATATTTTCTTTGGCATTTAATGTTTCAATTAATCCCCAGTCATTCAAATCATCAATTTGCTCAAATTTTTCTAAATTGAGAGAAAGTAGAAGAATTTGAAGCAAATTATTGATATTACTAGGATTAATTTCTCGTAGATGCTGGCGAATTAACCAAGCTAGAGAATCTTCTGTAAGTGTTTCGCGTCTTTCAGCTTCTCTTTGCAAAACTTGAAATAGTTCATTTGTCCAAATTGGTAACTGTTCTTCATCTGCCTCTGTCATTGGCAGCATCCAAGTCATTTGAGCTTCGGCTTCTTGCCCTTGTAATAGCAATAGTAGTCCTAAATGCCAATAATAAGAACTAGCATTTGGCTCTATTGCAATTGCTTGTTCATATAACTGTGCTGCTTGTGAATATCTCCCTTGAATTAAGTATTGTTCAGCTTGATTTTGCCAATTATATATATCAGTAATCATTGTAATTTTCTGAGAAAATTTTATGAGGAATATACTTGTGAACGACTCACATAATAGAAATAAAGTGGATAGAAGCATCTACCCACTTTGGAAAATATGTCGTTGACAGACAATTTATATACCGTTTGTCTTTGGTTAGTTACTTAGCCAAAGAGACGTAGCTGGAAGCACAACTAGGCTGTCCTGAACTATAAGTACTTGTTGTAATGGAATCTGCATTTACAGCACCGCTGATAACCATAGGGTTTAGAGATTCACACAAAACAGCTATGGTAGTAGCTTCACTAGTAGCTCCTTGGGTTGTTACCCCGACAGCACCAACATAGGCTTTGAGAGGTGCTTTGCCGCCTGCACTTATTACTATTGCTTGGTTGAGTGCTGAACTAGCGTCTGGCGTAAGAACTTTATATGTGTAATTTACGGTTACTGTTGCAATACCAAGACCTAAAGCACTAATTACAGTTGTAAATGTAGTATTTTCTAAGTAATAAGCTTGCTGCGCGCGGTTCATCGAACCTGTATAAGTTTTAGCTTCCGACTGCTTGGCTTTGTTTGCTTGGTTCAAGAAAGAAGGCAGTGCGATCGCAGACAAAATACCGATGATGATAATTACTACTAGTAATTCAATAAGTGTAAAACCCTCATTTTCATTCTTTTTGGCGAGGATGTGTTGGAGAAACTTGGCTTTTAATTCGGTTTTCATAAGTGTTTTCCTGGGGGTAGGAAGTGATTGGGTGTTCTAGATGTAACTTACCCAACTGCGATCGCTTTCCTATCACCTCCAGAAAAAAAGTTTGGAAAGATACAGTTACACAATCCAGAATCCTTACTAAGCCGCTTATCAACACCAGAGGCTAGATTCTATCGCTTTTAGATTTAATCTCAACCATTAAGTCTGGAACTAAGTCTACAAAGGCGCGCTTTGTCTTCTTCAAGCGGTCAGCCTTAACAAAAGAGACATCAGGCGATCGCAAATTTCTTTTTTCCGAGTCATCCTCTTCTATATTCGGTAGAATAAACCCTGCGCCAGAACCAGTTATACGCCCTAGTTTGCGCGACATTACCCAGATATTCAAGAAAGTACTCAACCGAGCGCCAATTTCCTCTGACTCGTAATCTGATAGCCCCGTAACTATAATTTTCCCCTCTACCAGCTCCATCTGCCATTCTGGATGCTCGGTTTGTAGCTGCTCTAAGTCTGTAATGGTGAGGGACATAATATTACAGAAAATACTTTTATATATATCATAAGTGCCGCACTCTACGAAAGATACAATGTATTGTATTGAAATAAAAACGGCTGTATAGTTTGCCATTAGTAGCAGCAATGAAAACAGATGTAATTTTTTATGAACTTATCAAGGAACTACCACATATATTTTTTGAACTGATTGATAAACCTGATACTAATCCCGATATCTACACATTTATTGCACCGGAAATTAAACAACAATCATTTCGTTTAGACGGGTTATTTGCTACTATCAAGGGATTTGAAAATGAACCCTTATACTTTGTAGAGTTACAAACCTACAAAGATGAGGAGTTTTACGAACGACTTTTTGGGGAAATTTTTGTTTACTTTCGTCAATATAGACCAGCAAACTCAGACTGGTATGCAATTGTTGTCTACGACAAACGCATCAATGAAACGCCAGCACACCCGCGCTATCAGGCTTTAGTAGAACAACATCTACGTTGCATTTATCTGAATGAACTTTCTACCAGGACTGATGATTCCTTGGCGATAGGAATTGCTAAACTATTTGTAGAATCACCTAAAAAAGCTACTTCCTTAGCTCAACAGCTAATCAATCAAGCTAAAGAAAACTTACCCGATGAAAATCTTCAAAAGAAAGTGCTAGCATTTATCCAAGCCATTGTGTTTTATAAATTTCCCAATCTTAGTTTAGAGGAAATTGAAGCTATGCTGGATTTAGATGCATTCAAAAATACTCGATTGTACGAGAGTATCGTGGCAAAGACAGAACCACAAACCAAGCTGAAATTAGCCCCAAAATGTGTTGAGAAAGGTATGACCATTCAAGAAATAGCTGAATTTCTGGAGCTAGACGTTGAAATTATCAAGAAATATCTGCAAGAACAGTCTTAGTGGTTCACAATATCGGGACTTACGCAACTGCTACATACATATATTATGAGCAATTTAAACCATGTTTGATTTAGATGAATTTACAATTACTCGATTGTACAAGAACATCTGGGAAAAGAGTAGATTGAAATTAGCTCCAAAACTTAGTGAGAAAGGTATGAGTGTTCAAGAAATGGCAGAATTGCTAGAAATAGATATTGAAGTTATCAGGAAATATCTGCGAGAAAACTTTTAGCGGTTAAAGAGTATCTTTGACAAGTATTGAGCGTATAGTACTGTAGGCGTTTTCCCATCGCTCCCCATCTGAGGTAGCCAATCATAATTTATTATGCTATATTAAGCGTAGTCGTTATGAGTTCATATATTTTCATGACTAACCCAACTGTAGAAAACTTGGTAATTATCGGTTCTGGGCCAGCAGGGTATACAGCCGCCATTTATGCCGGACGCGCTAACCTGAAACCCGTTGTATTTGAAGGTTTCCAAGCCGGGGGATTACCTGGTGGGCAATTAATGACAACGACGGAAGTTGAGAATTTTCCGGGATTTCCGAAAGGGATTACCGGGCCGGAACTGATGGATCAAATGAAGGCTCAGGCGGAGCGTTGGGGGGCGGAACTATATACTGAAGATGTTATCTCAGTTGACTTGAGTCAGCGTCCCTTTACAGTGCGATCGCCAGAAAGAGAAATTAAAACCAATAGCATCGTCATTGCTACTGGTGCGACAGCAAAGCGTTTAGGTTTACCCAGCGAACATGAATTTTGGAGTCGGGGAATTTCGGCTTGTGCGATTTGCGATGGTGCAACACCAATTTTTCACGGTGCAGAATTGGCTGTAATCGGTGCTGGCGACTCGGCGGCGGAAGAGTCGATTTACCTGACTAAATACGGTTCTAAGGTGAATATGTTGGTACGCACCGATAAAATGCGGGCTTCTAAGGCTATGCAAGATCGGGTTTTGGGTAATCCGAAAATTCAGGTACATTGGAACACAGAAGCCGTGGATATCTTCGGTAGCGATCGCATGGAAGGCGTGAAAGTCCGCAATACTAAAACTGGTGAAGAAAGTCAACTACACGCTAAAGGTTTATTCTACGCCGTTGGTCATACTCCCAACACCTCTTTATTTCAAGGACAATTAGAACTGGATGAGGTGGGTTATGTTGTCACCAAGCACGGTACTGTGGAAACCAGTGTAGAAGGGGTTTTTGCTGCTGGTGACGTTCAAGATCATGAGTTTCGGCAAGCAATTACGGCTGCGGGTACTGGCTGTATGGCGGCGATGTTAGCAGAACGCTGGTTATCATCCAGTGGATTGATTCAAGAATTCCATCAACAGGCAGAAACAGCAGATAATGAATTAGAAAATCAGCCAGCGAAAAAGACTGAAGCCGAGGAAGAAGCTGGATTTAACTTGGACAGAACGCGCCATGAGGGAGGTTATGCTTTACGGAAATTATTCCATGAAAGCGATCGCTTACTTCTGGTTAAATATGTCTCTCCTGGTTGTGGCCCTTGTCATACCCTGAAGCCAATTTTAAATAAAGTGGTGGATGAATTTGACAGCAAAATTCACTTTGTAGAAATTGACATCGACAAAGACAGAGATATTGCTGAAAATGCTAATGTGACAGGAACCCCAACGGTTCAATTGTTCAAAAACAAGGAACTGGTGAAGGAAGTCAAAGGTGTGAAGCAAAAGAGCGAATACCGCCAGTTGATTGAAAGTAATCTTTGAGATAGTAGGTATTGGGGACTGGGGAAGACTCTGCCCAATACCCAATACCCGCCATAGCCTCAATACGCTTGGGTTAAAGGTTATTGGTGTAGATAATTGGTCTTTTAAGACACGATAAATCGCATCTCTACATCAGGTTTTTTTGCTCATTCTGAACTGTATTGAACCATAGCCGATAACTTTACTGCTCATTCTTTGCATCTTGAGACAGGTGCAAAGGATGAGTCTACCTCAGAAATTGAGCTAATTAATATCAATTATCTTGATGAGGATCGCTTGTATCTTGCTCAGTTTCTAGAAGCCGTGAAATAAGCATATCTGGTTTTCTACTAATAATAGACTTAACTTTATCAATAGCAATTACTTCACTGATTTTCACAACCATTTCCCAGAAAGTATCTTCTTCTGTGTCTTTGTTGTAAGTTCTATGTTTAAACCACAATAAATCATCCCAAACTCCGATAATAGTGGCGAAATACCACTTATCCCTTACTAGTATCCAGATTTCTTGTTCTAAGTAAGTCTGTAGAAGAGGTTTCACAATGACTAAGATAATAGAAAATATTGTGCTACATATTAAGTAAGTATTAACCGCTTAGACCCTGAAGGGGGGACAAAATCAGCTACAAGACAGACTCTATAAGCTTCATAGCTCT
>NZ_JABXKI010000278.1 GCF_017115095.1 Nostoc sp. NMS4
TATAGTTTGTTCTGGCATTACAGGTTGCTGTCCACAGATATAAAGCTTGATACAAGTATTTCCTGGTATTAAGCATTCTGTTAAGCTGGTGACGTTGCCATTGTGGAAATCAAAAGCTTCATTTCTAATGCAAAGCCTACCACCAACACCATTAAAGGCAGCAACAGCCTCTTCTAAGGCTGGTTGTAAAACAATCGTCGGTAGTGAATGTAGTAGGGTTGCAATGCGGTTAACGATCGCTTCTCGTTCGGCTGTTTTGCGAACTTGAGTGTGAAGGGTGCTTTGGGCGATCGCCACTGACAGTTGCTCGACTACCATTTGTATTGCTTCTAGTTCATATTCTGAAATTAAACGCGCTTCAGAGTTATGAGACACCAGCAGCCCCCAAAGTTGACTTTGATAGAGAATAGGCGCTACTACAGAGGATTTTACCCCCATTGCCGTCAAATATTCAATATGGCAGGGGTCTACAGGGCGGTAACGGATCTCCTCTGAGATAGTTTCTCCATTATCTAAGTCATGCAGGTGAATTTGACCAATCTCTTTAGTATCAATATTCACAACAGAACGCACCCGTGATTTGATCAATAGTTCGCGGGCATAAGATGGAATGTCATCAGCAGGGAAATTTAGCCCTAGTAGCGACGGTAAACGATTGTTGTAGATTGACTCAGCAACCACTTGACCACTACCATCGGCATGAAATTTGTAAATCATCACTCGGTCAGTTTTTAATAGCGATCGCACCTCTGCCGTTGTCACCGTGATAATTTCTTCTAACTCTAAGCTGCGTCGGATACGGTTTGTAATGCGGCGTAGTAAACTTTCTTCATCGTGACATAAGGGCAAATCTTGTTCGGGATTGGAGGTCATTGATTATAGTAAAATAAATTAATAATTTGAAAACTGACATAATTAAATCTAAAGACATTTTGAAATTTATTGCGTCAATTTGTCTTCAGTAAAACTACGGTCAAATCATTAATAAAAATATTTTTTTACCTTTTATCAAAATTCACCAAAAAATTATAAAAACAGACGCTAAAAAGGTTGCGTCTGTACTAGCTACAAGATAAAGTTCTTGCTTTTTAGTTTTAACTTTTTGTTGACACAGTAACGTTCAACAAAATTAAACTCTTGTGTTGTCAGCAAAGCGGATTTTTAGATAGTCATCTTCCATCTTTGCCCCGGCTGGTTGTAGTGCTGCTAAGGCTTGTGGCAAAACTAAGTTACGACGATGGTTGCCAATAGTAATGTTTAATTCGTCTCCAGTTTTACTTAGTTGAACTTGGTCTTTAGGGATACCAGGTAAGTAAAGTTCTAAGCTGTATTGGTTTTCCTCTTGCACTACTCTCAGAGTTGTTTCTTTGTAATAAACCTGAGTTGGATCTTCATCTTTATAAAGAGTTTCTTTCAGGCGTTCTAATGAAGCTAATCCGCACATTTCCTCAGAAAATAGGGGAACTTCTTTTACAGGCAAAGGGTGAAAATCATCATGAATTTCCTGGCGATATTGCTCCTGACTTTCCTTCCAACGTTGAAAAAATGGGTCTTGGACTTCGCGGGGAATAATCCGATTCGCCACGACTAAATCTGTTGCAACATTATACAAACTCAGATAAGCATGGGCGCGAAGAGACTCTTTAATCACCATTTTTTCGGGATTTGTTACCAGACGCACTGAGGTTTGAGTATTATCTGTTAATACTTTTTCCAGAGCTTCAATTTGTTCATAAAACTCATAAGGTGCATCCATTACCTCTTTATCAGGCAGCGAAAAACCAGCAATTGGTCTGAAAAAAGGTTCAACCAGGGGGCGAAGTGCCACCGAGATGTTTTGAAATGGCTTGTAAAAACGGCGCATATACCAGCCACCAACTTCAGGTAAACTCAGCAAGCGCAGTGCTGTGCCGGTAGGGGCTGAGTCGATAATTAAGACATCAAACTCACCTTCATCGTAATGGCGCTTCATCCTTACCAAGCCAAAAATCTCATCCATGCCTGGTAAAATTGCCAATTCTTCCGCCTGTACGCCATCTAAACCCCTTGCCTGTAAAACTTGGGTAATATAACGTTTCACAGCACCCCAGTTTCCCTCCAGTTCTTGCAGTGCATCCAGTTCAGCACCCCAGAGATTTGGGCGAATTTTGTTGGGTGCATGTCCCAGTTCCATATCAAAACTGTCTGCGAGGGAATGGGCGGGATCTGTACTTAAAACTAATGTCTGATACCCTAGTTCCGCACAACGGAGTCCAGTTGCAGCAGCGACGGAAGTTTTGCCCACACCGCCTTTACCGGTCATCAAAATTACACGCATAGATGCTTCTATCCTGCCTGAGAATTTTTACATTTATTTACATTATCGACTGTTTAAGGAAAATAAATGTTGTTTCAACACGTCTAGGCATTAATATGAGTATTTACCCTAACTCATCCGTTGGGTTTTGCTGCAATAACTGGTCAAGCTTAGTTTCCAGTGCTGAGAGTTTTTTAAGAATTGTGGGGCGATCGCCATCAAGAGAAATTAGTAAATTGGTTATTCTCTCTTGTACATTCGTTAATTGTGCTACTGCACTCTGGATTTGGAGCATTCCTTCTCGGAGTTCTTGGCGTTCATGACGTGCTTCCGCCATTTCATCTAACATAGCTTGGACTGTTTTCCCGTTACTCTCAATTAGATGTTTGAGTTCTTTATCAGTCATTGCGATCGTACTTTCAAGTTGAGTTTCTCATTTACTCTAAAGTATTGAGGGATTTTGTTTCAATCCCCGGTAGGTAAGTAAGTGGGCATGAATAATTAAAGGTTTGTAGTAAGGACTTTAGTCCTCTAATGAGGGACAAAGCCTTCACTAAGAGGAAATTTGATGAATTTTACATTGCGTAACATAGTTTGATTTATTCTTGCCCACTTACTAAGCACAACTGTGTACCATAAACTACGCTTTAATTACCTGAAAATTGATTTACTGGCTCAACATTGCAAAAACTTGCTCAACAAGCATCTTAGCTTTGTGCGAATTTAACAGTTTTTCCTGTTCAAATCTATCGGGGTAAGTCATTTTCCTATCTTCCAGCGTTAGCCGAATCAATGCTATTTGTTCATCTGTGGGCGAACTCATCTCATCTATCGCTGCGCCAAGCGAAATCAATAAGGATTTGCCAATGATGGTAGATAAAGAAACTATGCTCATTAATGTTGGAGCGCAGAATGATGCTTTAATTTACAACTACATTCTAGTTAATTATACGTCAGCAGAAGTAGATGAATATCAATTTTTAACAACTATGGGTGAGAGATTAACGAATTCAGTATGTACTCATCTAGAAACAAAAGAATTATTGAATAATGGGATATCACTTCATTATTACTATAATGGAAATGACTCTATTTTCATTGGAAAAATAATAATATCGCCTTCAGATTGTCGTTAAGAACAAGGATAACGATTGATATATATTTAAATATAAATCACTCTATAGGACTAGTATTTGATTTTTGAAATGCACGTAGCAGACTGTCTACGCAAAATAGTGCATTAGACGTAGACGTAGGTTGGGTGGAGGCTTTGCGTAACCCAACATATATCAGGATGTTGGGTTACGCAAAGCCTCCACCCAACCTACAATTTTTTTGCAATCATTAAAGCCATGACAGTTCATTACTTGACTACTGAGATTTTTTCAGAAATCAAATATGATTCCTATACAATTTCAATGTCAATTTTTTCCAGAGAAAAAATGCTGCTTCACCACATCTAAGCGCGAACAATTCCAATAATCGATATGTGAGACAATCAAACCATCAGAGTTAAGACCTAATTCACTCCAACCAGGAATAGAGATCCGTGGCTTCCAGGGTACAGGAGTATTCCAACTGAGTGTCCACTCGGTTTTTATTGTGTCTCCTAAACGTTGAATATTATGTAAGTCCATCTTCGGATCTAAAAACCAAGTTTGGATAAAATTAATCATTTCTTTGTAACGTTTAACACCACAAAATTTATTCAGTGGGTCTTTAAAATAAACCTCTGGAGCATAAATACTGTAAGTTTGATTGACTGGGAATCTTTGATAGTCTTCTTTGAGGATTTCAATGATATCCATGATAAATATATCTGTAAATTGGTTTAATAAGAAAACTGAAAAATTGAAATTAACCCTCATTCCATAAACGTTCTAATTGATGTCGCCAAGCCGCTAGGACTTCTTCTCGCCCTTGTGAAGTTTGATTTATTTCGTCCATCATTCCTTCAGCATAAAAGCGTTCTAAGCTTTGCATCGTAGCTTGCAGAGATTGTCCTTGCTGTTTTGCTGCCTGAATAATTTGCCGGATGCGACTTTCAATTAGTCGATTAAAGACATTATCTAATCCAGCCTGATGGAGAGATATAAGTCGGTTGATTGCATTGGACAAATCTGCACTCACTAAAGTCTCATTGTGATGTTGAAATACCCCCCAAATTACCCTTTCATACAAAGCGTAACGTACTTCTTGAGTGTCATCAAAGTTAGCTTCTAGGAACTGTTCTAAAAATGGTTGGGCTTGTTGGATGGGGAGAATAGGCAGTAAAACTCGCAACCAAATATTATCTTCGGAAAGCAGCACCAACAACCGAAAAGTAGGAGTGTCTACTTGCCACGATCCAGGAGCAACGGCATCAACAACCGATGTGCTAAATAATTCTGTTAGCGTACCCGCAATTTCTTCAGGTGTCATAACTTTTTATTTATATATGCCTCTAGATTAGCGCAGAGGTGCATCAACTTATTCACTAGAACGCTTGCTTGTCTAGTCTGAAAACGCAGTGGGGGCGCACAGCTAGGTGTACGCCCCCACGAATGAATGTATTCCACTGAATTAATTGAAATATCTAATTTAAATAAGCGAATTGCTCAAAAACACGACACCGATCGCACATAAAGCGAAGCCAGCAATGCTCATTTTCCAGAGTAAAGTTCGGTTGATTTCTCCCATACCCGTCGCAACACCAATTTTTCTGGCACTCATGGCAACTGCAAACAGAGTTAAAGTAATGCCTAGTATATAGGCAACTACTGGTATTATTTCTGCCGCAATAATAGATTCCGCATTAGCGTAACCCTGAAATAAACCAGCAGTGATGCCTACCAGAGCAAGCACCAGAAAGTTTAGTTGATTTGGCATCATCAGCATAGTACCAAAAACAATGGTAGAAATGGCGATCGCAGCGCCAGCCGTAGGCATCGCTATTTGTATGTCTGGTAAATTTAGCTCGAATAGATGAATTACAATGCCCAAAACTGTTGCCAAGACAAAACATCCAGCGATCGCAGCACCACGAACAAACACAGATGAGAGTAAGCCAATTGCAACAATACCAACTAAACAATTTAAACTAATTACTGGATCTGCTAATCCCCAGATCAAGGCTTCCCAGGCGTTAGAAATGCTATGTTCAAATGGTGTTCCACTCAATGAACTCAGTAAGCTGATTAAAATTAAAGCTGCGATCGCCCCAACATGGCGATCCATGAACTTTGAGGTCTTAAGTTGCCCCCAAGTACGGGATTCTGATAATTTAGTCTTGAACATCGCTATATACCAAATTAGTTTTTAGGTAACTTATACTACCCACCTACCCCAAAAAACTAACGTGGTAATTACGCTAGATCCTACTAACTTCATAAAGTTATGTAAAGCCGCAGTGGTAGAAAAAGTTTTCTCTATTGAGATTCAAGATGCGATCGCTAATCAAGAATCTGCCCAAAACTGCTGACAATATAACTAAACTATAAAAGAGATTTGGAAGTTTTGATGATTTATCAGTAATTATTAATTGCACATTTTATTTTTTATAAATAGGTGAATTAAACATATCTAAAAAGTTATTTTTATATTTGTCTGACGATGCTATCAACTAAATTTTGAATCATTTGGGCATCTGTTTCACTTAAACTTTCCAACTCAATTCTGTTGCTTTCTTCTGGCGTACTAGAATCGCTACTATATATACGACGACTCAAGTTTAAGGGACTATTCTCATAAAATATTGTATAGAATACACACGCTGCTACATACGATCCAATCGGACTAGGATGGCTTTGATCGGAACTATAAAGGTTTAATTTTAGATTCGCTTCCTGAATTTTTTGCCAAGCAGTTCCCACAGGTGCAACTTTAGCTTTTAGTTCTTTAGCAATGCTCATGTAAGCATCAGTCAATGTCTGTTGCGTTTCTGGTTGATTTTGCTTTGCCCAAGTCAAGTAAAACACTGTTTGGGAATTAACTCGCTTAATTTCGGCATCAAACAGACTAGCATACTTGTACATTTCCTGGGGATTGGTAATTGGTAAAGTACTTTGCTCTTGCAATACTACGTAATCCCAGCGTTTCGCTTTCAAAAGCCTGAGTGCTTCACCACGTTTCCAGTGATTTTTAAGTGTAGCTCCACCAATCACAACCATTTCAGTTTCTAACTTTTTAGGTTCTTTCGTTGAGGCCGCCAACTGTTGTGTCAACCAAGGAAGATCGTTGAAATATGTATAGCTGTTCCCAATAAATAAAACTCTGATTGTCTGCCGTTCAGTTACAGGGAAAGAATTTGTCTGAATCTGCCTTCCTAACATCTTAAACAAGACAATTATCAGAAAGAGGAATAAACATACATATATTATCTTGATATTGCTCATCATCCTTAAAATCTTTGAAGTATAACTTATTCTTGGACGGGATTCTTTTGGAAATTGTTCTGACTCTTGGTGAGAGGATGTTTGAAAAGTCCTTTTGTTGGTAGTGAAATAGCTGATTAACCAAGGTTTTACCCCACCCTAACCCTCCCCTTGCAAAGGGGAGGGAACTAGATTTCCGGCTTCCCCCCTTTGCAAGGGGGGATTGAGGGGGGTGAGACGACTTGTGTGTACACTGTAGCCTTTTTAAGCTAGACAAGTTATGACCAGTATAGGTTTCAACTCTTTTAGTAGTTTCGTAGGGTGCATTATGGATATGCCGAATTAACAAATGCGAACCCCGAATCAACAAATGCGAACCCCAAATCAACAAATGCGTAGGTGTAGCCAGGGTAACACACCGCAAATCTTTAGTAGATGAAGTTTTTCCGACTTGTGTGTACACCGTAGCCTTTTTAAGGGGGGCTAGTGGGAATCAATAAGTACCTAAAATCACTGCAAACCACTTTTCAAACAACCTCTGAGTATATGAAAGTTTTTCCCAAGAGATTACAAATTTTACCCAATCTAAAACTTTTCTTAACTGAACTGTATTAAGAAAAAGACTAATCTAGAAAGTATCTTCATTGAAACAGACAATGAAATTTATCAAATTGCTACTACTTAGTATTGCTTTTATCTTCTTTGGATGGATTAGTCCAATACAAGCTAGTTCAATAGCTCAATTGCCAACTCCTTTACCTGTAGTTGCACAACCTGAAACAACATCTTTGAAAAATTCACAAGATGTATTCACTGTTGCAACTTTTAATGTCGAGAATTTAGACCCGAAAGACCAACGCTTTGATAATATTGCCAAAATTATTGGCAATAATTTGAACGCGCCAGATGTCATTAGTTTAATTGAAGTTCAGGATAACAACGGGCCAACCAATGATGAGGTTGTGAATGCAAATGAGACTTACCAAAAACTGATTGCTGCACTCAAAAATATTGGTAGTCCAACATACAAGTTTGTTGATATTCCGCCCAGCGACGATCGAGATGGTGGAGAACCTGGAGGTAATATTCGTGTCGGTTTCTTGTTCCGACCCAGCCGGATAACTCTAGCAAAACTGTCCAAAAAAGGCGGTTCATTAGATGCTGTGGCTATTACTCAAGGTAAAAATGGTCTCGATCTCTCGCTGAATCCAGGTCGGATTGACCCCACCAATCCTGCTTTCGATGAAAGCCGTAAGCCACTTGTCGCCGAATTTATTTTTAACGATCAAAAACTGTTTATCATTGCTAATCACTTTGTTTCTAAGCTTGGAGGTTCTCCCAGCGATGTTAAACGAGTCAAACAAGCCGAAATCGTGAATGAATTCGTGGCGCAATTACTACAAATTGATCCACAAGCCAAAGTAATTGTATTGGGTGATTTAAACGATTTACCAGATTCCCCACCTCTGAAAGCCTTGAAGGGTAACATTCTTGAGAATTTGACCGATCGTTTACCTAATAGCGATCGCTTTAGTTTTAAATTCAAGGGAAATCCTGAACTTATTGACCATTTGTTAGTCAGTGAAAACCTTTCCCGTGTTGCTCAACCAGAAATTGATATTGTACATGTAAATGTTGGCTTTAAGAAGCCTGTCAGCGACCACGATCCTGTGATTGCAGCGTTTACATTACCTGCTAACCAGTCTAACACTGGCACCATTCCTCCTGTTGTCCAACCTATTCCCACTCCCGTAAATGATTCGGCGATTATATTGCCGCAATTATCAAAAGTTGCTCTAGTTGAGGAACTAGCTAAGAAGTATACGCCTAGCGAAACTTTGAATTACGATCGCGCCAGAGACGAAATGTTTAGCGTTATTGATAACCAAGCAGGTATTGTCACAGACATTTATGCCAGTTACCCAATTACTTTAATTGGCAAAGGCGATCCTAGTCAGGAAGCTGATAAACTAGGATTGAATACCGAACATACTTGGCCACAAAGTAAAGGCGCTGATCAGGGTAATTCCCGAAGTGACCTTCACCATCTATTTCCGGCACGAGAAGATATTAATAGTGAGCGAGGCAACAAACCTTTCGATGATATAGCCGATACAACTACTAAGAAATGGTATCGAAATGATACTGTTCAATCTACAATTCCTACTACTGGAATCGACGAGTTTAGCGAATCGGCATCATCTAAATTTGAGCCTAGAGAGAAAGTAAAAGGTGATATAGCCAGAGCAATTTTCTACTTTTACACTATTTATCGCCAGCAAGCTGAGACAGTAGACCCAAATTACTTTCAAAATCAGCGTCAAACTTTGTGTAAATGGAATCAGCAAGATCCCCCAGATACTACTGAAATAGAACGGAATCGTGCGATCGCTAAATTTCAGGGTAATGACAATCCATTCGTGCTAGATGTCACATTAGCAGAACGGGCATACTGTAATTCTTAAATACTTTCTTTGCTACTTGGATTTTTTACGCCGTACTTAATGATTTGTGCGCTGATGTTGCGTAGTTTACCGCCGTAGGCATCGCTTTACAGCAGCCCTTAGAACGTATTTCCGTGGAAATGGTCTTTCGCAGTTTGTATTTTTTCCATCGCGCACGATGCCGTTCGCGGAGCGTCTCGTAGAGAAGGCGGGCTACGCCTACGCATAACCCATTATTAGAGCTTGGAGTTCCCTTAAGGGTTATTGGTGTAGATGATTGGTCTTTCAAGACGCGATTTATCGCGTCTCTACATCAGGGTTTTGTTGCTCATTCTGAACTGTATTGTAATTTACATGGCTTTCAGCTTTAACTGAACCGTATTTAGTTATAGCCAATTTGCTGTAGGCTCAGTGTTTTGGAGATGACAGAGCAAGTCTAATTGAGAAGCTTAGTTACTGGCAATCTTACAAATCACCATAATATGTGATTTGTATTTGTTAGTACTGTAGTGAAGAAGTTGTAGTCCAGAACGTTCTAGTTCTTTCAACAGTTTAGGCATTTCGTACTTGTGATGTCGCCAAATAGTAATCTCTTCGCCTTCAGAGAGTTCAATATTTTTATCTATCCCCATACGACTAAAGTTGATAGTGTAATCATGACGGAGTTTCAGATTAGCAACGATACTATCTGTTTTTAAATCGTATTTTCTCACTAGTTCACAATCTTCAGATTTAATCCCAATCTTCTTTTTAACCCATCCATAGACTTCTTCTACATGATACTTACAGCCACCTCTAACGATTCCGTCCCATGTAGAGTTAGAACCAGTTTCGTTAGTGAAGACTAGAAAATCATTTTTTCCCATACTATCTCTAAAATTTTTGAACACCTCATCTCTATCTTGATGATTTCCAATCGTAACTCCTAAGTGCAAAAATATTTTCGCCGCGTCGTCAATTTCAAGGCTAGCTTGATTTTGGAATAAACTTTTGGGTACACAACTACTTTCTATATCAATTGTGGAACTGATAAACTCGACTAATGGAAACCATTTGTTAAAATTATTTTTGGATACACGAAGCAATTCTTCACTAATATCTAAAGCAATATATTTATTAACCTTCCCTAATTTATTCAGTCTGCGGATAAATTTTTTGACTGGATATGAATTACCTGCACCAACGTCTATAATATTTACTCTTTCACCACTTTTGATATTGCCATTCAGGTATTTAAAGTTGTCTTTTAACAGGTCAACTTCTACATTTGGTCTTCCATACCATCTAGGAATAACATATTTTAGATAAAAATCGTTCCAAATTTTTGCACCTCTCCCTTTATACGAATACTTGAGAGGGATTTCTCGTCTAACTTCTAATGCATGAATTATCCCTAAAATTTCTTCTTCAGAAAAAAGAGAGTAGAACTCAGAACTTGGCTTTGCTGTGCGACTGATAGCAGGTGAGATATCTAAGGGAAGTTGGGAATTGCTATGAAAATTTTCAGCCATTATTCTTGTTTTTTGGTTTTATTTTGTCTTGAAATTGATTAGCCGCAATGCTTGCTAAATAGGTATTCTCTCATGTCACTGTCCCAAAATTTGGAATTTTGATCACAAATAATTTCCCGCAAGTTATACAGGATTTAATCAAAAACAACATAAACCTTGCTACTCTTCTTTTGGCGGAGATGCTATGCTAACGGGAAAGCTCTGCGAACGTCGTTCCTCTTCGCAATTACATATTAGATTTAATTATGTCTGCCTACTTACATTATGGTAGATAATTCCCAAGAGCCAAAAGAGCATGATGTAGTTCTGGGCGGTCATTCTAAAGCCCCAGCAGACGGTGTAGTTTTGGGAGGACTTGAAAGAATTAAGCAGTTGATGGCGCATGGAAGGATTGAGCAAAAAATTGATGCTCTTCTGGATGCTTTTGAATATGGACAAGCTGGCTTAGAAATAATTATTCATTCGTTGCATGACTCTTCAATAGAAGTGAGGGAGGCTGCCTATTTTCTACTTCAAGAAAGTACAGAATTGTCAGCAAAAGAGGTATTACAAGAATATATACCCTATGAATTTTTTAAATATCTTCATGCATGGAATGGGGAAACTGTAATGTCTTTGTGTTTTTCAATCAGTTCAGATTGGAAAACTCTAGTAAGTGTTGATAATGGTAAATGCAACCTTTGGGATTTAAGAACAGGTCAGCTAATACGCACTTTGGATATCGATTTACCAAATGATGATGGTGATGATGTTACTGATTATGTTAATATCGCTTTCATCCCTGATACGCAAACCTTTCTCATTGCATCTGAAGGTATAGTAACTGTATGGGACATACAAACAGTCGAGATAATTCGCACTTTAAAAGGTAATTACGCTGGCTCTTTCGCTACCAATTTGTTGAATAAAACAACCATCTGTCTTTATCGTCGCGATCGTGGTGATCATGATGACTACTCTGAATCGGAACACCCAGTTAAAGTCTGGAATTTACAGACAGGTCAGCTAGTTAGTACAATATACGAGCATAATCATAATACAGGTGATGAGAGTGACCTGATCATCAACCCCTCAGAGCAGTTTCTCACCATTATGTATTTTCACTATAAGGATGCACGTGGTTATTATGACATAGTTCTTAAAATGTGGGATTTACGAACGGGTGAACGAATTGATACCTTTAATGTGCCTCTTAGTAAATCGGATAAAAATTCTTTCCCTACCTTAAGCCAAGATGGAAAAACTCTTGTTACTTGCAGTGTGGATGCCAGCATCAAAGTGTGGAATTTACAAACAAAGAAGATAATTCATATTTTCCAAGGCCATCGACTTATTTACGGTCATCGATCTATTTTCCTAAGCCCCAAAGCAAATATGCTTGCAAGTGGAGGTGCAGATAATAGAATTAATACTATCATTGTGTGGGATTTAATTAGAGGAGAAAAAATACATACACTTCAAGGGTCTGAACCTGTGGCTTTCAGCACAGATGCTAAAGTTATCGTTAGTGGAGGTGCAGACAATACAATCATTGTGTGGGATTTACAAACGGGTGAAAAACTTTGCATACTGGAAGGTCATTCATCTCGAATTGTAGACATTGCTATCAGCCCAGATGGCCAAACTATTGTCAGTTCCAGTGACGTTAGTAGTTACTTTGCTAACGATGCTACTATCAAAGTCTGGGGAGTGTGATAATACTAACACCCTTGATTGACTAGCCAATTGGTTTTTTACAATCAAAAATAGGAGATAATTTTCAAAAGATACAGGGGTAAATACCATTGCTTCAGCAACCAGAACTCCAGGAAACTTCGTCGATAAAGTCAACCCAGCGCGTGCTTAAAAGTTTGAGTACTTACCGGTGGACTTCACTGGGAGCATTAGTCAGCTTATTGCTGTTGACGATCGCAAACGCTGTAACCCCACAACTATTTCGGTGGGGAATTGATGAGGGGATCTCGCAAAAAAACCTTCAAATTGTGCTATGTAGCGCCGCCTGGATGGTAGTCGCCGCGATCGCTCGTGGGGTATTTAATTTTGGACAAAGCTATCTAGCAGAAGCAGTATCTCAGGGTGTTGCTTATGACCTGCGAAACAAAATTTTCAGCAAAATTCAAAATCTCAGTTTCAGCTTTCATGACCAGGCGCAGACTTCCCAATTGCTAACCCGTGTCACCAGCGACATTGAGCAGATTCGTACTTTTATTGGCACTAGCTTAATTCAGGTCGTCGGTTCACTTGTGACATTGGTGAGTATTGCGGTAATTTTGCTGCTGATGAACTGGGAACTAGCACTGATTACGCTCACGTCAGTGCCGATCGCTGCATGGTTGATGGCACAATTCGTCACTCGCAATAACAAACTTTTTCGGCAAGTACAAGAGCAACTAAGCGACCTCAATGCTATATTGCAAGAGAATTTGCTCGGAATCCGCGTAGTGAAAGCCTTTGTACGGGAGTCAACCGAAAGGTCGCGTTACACGACTCTAAATGATGGCCTAGTCAGTGCAAACATGAAGACCATTAGCGCCATCCGTAATACCTTCCCGTTGATCTTTTTGCTGAGTAATTTTGTAACACTGGCAGTTTTCGGCTACGGGGGAGCGCAAGTGATTGGGCGTAGGTTCTCCATTGGCGAACTGGTGGCGTTTAACTCCTACTTAGCATTGATTCTCCAACCGATTTTATTAATTGGATTTGCCGCACCCGCGATCGCTCAAGCAGCAGCTTCCGCCGAACGAGTCTATGAGGTTGTAGACGCAGAGGTAGAAATCCGCGATCGCCCCGGCGCTGTCCCATTTGACACCTGCGGTGGTAGAATTACCTTTGAAAATGTTTCCTTTCGCTATCCAGGAGCGACAACCGAAACTCTCAAAGAAGTTTCCTTTGAAACCAAGCCCAACGAGCTAATCGCCGTTCTCGGTATGACTGGTTCGGGAAAAAGCACAATTATGAACCTGATTCCCCGCTTTTACGATGTCACAAATGGGGCAGTTCGCATTGACGGACGAGATATTGCAAGTTTCACACTCAAAAGCCTCAGATCGCATATTGGGATTGTATTTCAGGAAACCACCCTCTTCTCTGGCACAATCCGCGAAAATATTGCCTACGCCAAACCTAATGCAACTTTAGAGCAGGTAATTGAAGTTGCCAAAACTGCCCAAATGCACGATTTTATTAGCGGTCTACCCAATGGTTACGAGACGATTGTGGGTGAACGGGGTGTAGGCTTATCTGGTGGACAAAAACAACGAATTGCGATCGCTCGTACTTTATTAACCGATTACAGCATTCTGATTTTGGATGATAGTACCTCGGCTGTGGATGCCAAAACTGCTGCCCAAATTCAAGCCAAACTAGATGGCTTAATGCGCCAAAAAGCTTGTACAACCTTTGTCGTAGCTCAACGCTTTAGCACCGTCCAGAATGCCGATCGCATTTTTCTCATGGATAAAGGACGATTGGTAGCCCAAGGGACTCACGACGAATTGATGCAAACCAGTCCACTCTACGGTGTGATTTTGGAATCTCAGGTAAAGCCGAAGGAGAAAAATCATCCCAAATTAGCATAATTAGTCTGGCTGGAAATTTTGATCGCAGCCTTAAGGCAATAGCGAACAAGTCTTATCTTATTATTGGGACTGCGCTTTTGGTAAATGAAAAAGTTTCGATGCTATCCCCAGAGTTGACAATTGCGAACTTATTACCAACACAAGTTATATCGTATGGGCCATATTGGTTGTCAAAAACGATTGTTGCTGTTTGTGGATCTATGTCATAGGATATTGGATCGGGTTGTAGCACGTCGAACGGCTGCGATCGTCCAAAATCAAAGCCTGTATTATTGTTGGAAAGAGTGATAATCCTCGAACTGAGTAGTCGGTTATCTGATCCAATCAAGTGTCCATTATAGTTTTTAGACAAACTTGCTTGCGTATAGCCACCGAACCACTGATTATTGGCTTGGTAGTTTGTCATGTGTATCAACGTAACTCTATTGTAATATGAGGAATTGAGATACTGACTCAAATCTGATAGAAGCACATTACAGGATGCGTCTGCTTTTGCTTTAAAGGAAAACGTAGTCGTCCAAAAAAATGTCGTTGTCGAGAGAAGCAAGGATATAGACAAGAAAAAATGTTTAAAATGTCTTATTGTTTTCATAAAAATAATTCCCAAAACTTCGTTAAAGGACGATAGAGGAGACACTTATTGAGAAGTACATTACTATACTTTTATATTAATGGGATAGGTTCATAGTATTGGTTAAGATTTTTATACAGCCTTGTAATCAAGACAAAGACTTTTAATCCAAAATCCAAAATCCAAAATCGAAAATTTTTATGAGAGGCACTATTCCCGTTGTTGCATCTGAGGAGACGAGTCAGCAACTTTCTACCCTGCGGCGCTTTTTGCAATACGTGCTACTCTATCGCAAAGAAATTCCTATCGCCCTGACATTAGTATTAATTGGTGCAATAACCCAGTCAATTGGGCCATTCTTTCTTGGCTGGTCGATCGATCGTCTGATTGCACAAGGAAATTTGCAAGGACTACTGCTGTTGTTAGGGCTACTAGGGCTAAACTATGGACTTGGTGTCTTAGCTATTCGGGGTCAAATTCTGCGAGTCGGCTGGATTATGCAGCGATTGCTGGCTCAACTGAGGCAAGATATTTTCATTAAAATCCAAAGTCTACCACTCAGCTTTTTCGATCGCAGCGAAGCGGGTGATTTAATGAGCCGATTGCTGAATGATGTCAATACTGTGAATCAGGCTTTTGGACTGACAATCGCCCAAATGCTGGGTAACACTTTCAGTTTAGTTGGCATTGTGATTGCAATGCTCGCAATTAACCTGCAACTCGGTTTGTTGAGCAATCTAGTTGTACCACTGATGATTTTTACCACAAGCTTATTTGCACGTTGGGCAAGAGCCAGATTTCGCGTCACCCGACAAACTATTGGGCAGCTTTCCGCCAAATTAGAAGAAGATATTGGCAGCGTCAGAGAAGCCCAAGCATTTAATCGTATACAGATGAATATTGAAGAATTTGACATCCTTAACGCAGCCAATAGAGATGCCAACGTTGAGGCTGTGGCAATTACTTCCGCCTTTTTGCCTTCGATTGATTTTCTCAACACACTAGCAACCGCAGGTGTGCTAGCTTATGGCGGTTATCTGGCGGTAACAGGAGCTGCAACAGTGGGTGTAGTGACATCCTTTTTACTTTACGTTCAGCAGTTCTTCCGCCCGATCCAAATTCTCAGCCAATTTTACACCCAAGCTCAATCTGCCTTCGCCGGATTAGAGCGAATCTTTCTATTATTAGATGAACCCTCAGAACTCAAAGATGCACCAGATGCCACAGAAATGCCGCCTATTCAAGGTGAAGTGACATTTGATCATGTTAAGTTTGGCTATAACCCAGATCGACTGGTTCTCAAAGGAGTGAATTTGCACGCTTATCCAGGACAGATGGTTGCGTTAGTCGGGCCGACCGGTTCGGGAAAAAGTACAATTATTAACTTGATTTTGCGCTTCTATGATGTATCTGGCGGTGCAGTGAAAATTGATGATATTGATGTGCGTAGCGTGACTCAAGCAAGTCTGCGCCGTCAAATAGGTATCGTCCTGCAAGACAATATTTTGTTTAGCGGCACTGTCGCCGAAAACATTGCCTTTGGCGCTCCTTACAGCACTCAAGCTGATATCGAAGCAGCTGCACAACTGGCAAATGTGCATGAGTTTATTACCTCATTACCACAGGGTTATACAACTCAATTGGGTGAACGGGGAGCGCCCCTGAGTCAAGGACAGCGACAACTAATCAGTATTGCTCGTGCGGTATTAATTAATCCCCGAATTTTGATTCTGGATGAAGCCACCAGCAGCATTGACACCCGCACAGAGGCACTAGTACAAAGTGCGATCGCTCGTTTGCTCCAAGGTCGTACCAGTTTCGTAATTGCCCATCGTCTCAGTACAGTTACTCAAGCCGATCGAGTATTAGTAATTCAACAGGGAGAAATTGTAGAACAGGGTACTCATGCCGAACTCGTCAATCAGCAGGGTGTCTATGCCAACTTGTATGCTCTCCAACTGGGTGCAGCAGACATGTGAAAAATTAGATCCCCGACTTCTTCGAGAAGTCGGGGATCTGGACACCGCGCATATTCAAAAATCAAATAGGATTGCTATAGATAGAATTCATACTGAATTCTGACTCACTTCTCCTGCCGGAGACGCTGTGCGTAGCTTGCTTCCCCGGAGGGATACGACTACGCAGTTCGACTGCGCTCACCGTAAACTCAGTGACCACCTGATTCCTGAATTCTTTTTTTATTTGACAGCAAAAAAATGAAACTACCTAACCTCGATTCACAAACCATCGATCGCATCATTGAAATGGCATGGGAAGATAGAACATCTTTTGATGCGATTGAGGCTCAGTTTGGGCTACTGGAGAAACAGGTAATCGCCCTAATGAGGCGCGAAATGAAGGAATCTAGTTTCAAAATGTGGCGAGAGCGAGTCACACAACGCAATACAAAGCATTTATCTAAAAGAGAATTTATTGCAGGTCGGTTTAAGTCGCACAATCAAAAAACGTAAGTAATTGGGTAAGCGTAGACATCGCTCTTTTGTGATATAAACCAACAAAGGCTAAAATGCTATAGAAAAAATAACCCTGCGTTCGCTTGCATTAATTGAGTGCAAACTACCAAATTCACCAAGCACAATGACGAAAGTTACACTCTACATTGCAGCTAGTTTAGATGGCTACATTGCTCGCTGCGATGGTGGAATTGATTGGCTATCAATTCTTGATACAGAAGGTGAAGACTACGGTTACACTGCTTTCTACGAATCGATTGATGCGATCGTCTTAGGTAGTAAGACGTATGAAGTAGGTCTGGGTTTTGAGCAATGGCCTTATCCAGAAAAAAAATCCTTCGTATTCACCCAGCGTCATCTCCAATCCAATCGTGAGGATGTTGTATTTGTTTCCGACCCAGTAAAACAGGCTTTAGCTAATATAGAGGCTGAAGGTTTTAAAAATATCTGGCTAGTTGGTGGCGGAAAGTTAATCAATTCGTTTCTTCAGCACAGCTTGATTGACGAATATATCATTTCTACTATTCCAACTATCTTAGGTGGCGGTATATACCTTTTCCCACCACCTACCCCGGAAGAAAAATTGGAGCTAATTAACTCAAAACAATATTCTACTGGTTTACTCCAAACACATTATAGGCGAAAAGAAAAGATTTAAAATAATTCGTAATTCTTGAATGATGTTCTCTACCAATTATGTTAGCGAGTTATCGATAGCGTAGCGGTAGCGAGTATTCCTTCGCTTTTAGCGTCGCGTCATTACGAATTACGAATTACGTTAGCGTAGCGGTAGCGAGTCATCGAGCGTCATTACGAATTACCTAAAGAAGCTTCTGAACAGCGTTACTAAAGTCTTCGTAAGGAGAAACCCCTACTATGGTTTCTGCTAAAATACCATCTTTGAAAATTAAAACTGCTGGAATACTCCGAAGACCGAATTTTTTGAAAATCGGCTTATTGCTGTCAACGTCTACCTTAACGACTTTAGCGCGACCTTTGTATTCTTGGGCAAGTTGATCCATTAACGGACTGACTAAGCGACAAGGCCCACACCAAGTAGCAGTAAAATCAACAACAACAACTTTCTCTTCACTTCCATTTAAAACAACATCAAATTCGCTTTCTTCAACGTAAGCAACTATGTCAGTATCAGTAGACATTTTTTAATTCCTTAGTGTCAAACTAAAATTTTACCAAAAAGCTAACTATACAAACTATACTCCCTTCTGAGTATCAGATTCATTAGTTATCTACATTCATTGGGAAACCCCACAGATGAGTTTTGCTTACTGGCGTATATTTAATAACTTAAATTTTTGTACGTAGAGTGCGATCGCACCCTTTCAATCAACCTAATCAAAAATCCATACCTTCAAGGCGCACAAGCCTTATATCATATCAGGTTAATCAAGCTGAATAAAAATGTTCGTGTCTAATAGTCATCCTGCCGATCGAACAGTTCTAACAACCCAATTGTGCCAACAAAAAAAGTATAAGTCGCATATTGTATTGGCATCTTTTGTCTTGAAGTTGCATAAAAAGCTGCTATAATAGCCTCAACAAAATGGCTCATCATCGCAAAACGCTCAATCCAAAAAAATAGATTAAGGCTGCTTGGTACATTAATATTAGTTATTACGGCATAAATATTCCACGATTCCAATCCAATGGCACTTGTTATGAGCATTGTAGATATAATTTTTACAAAGGTGTAAATGTTTTTCTTGAGCGATTTTAAGTTCATATTGTTTACGAAAAAGTATATTTGACTTAGAATCCAGAGAAGTGGAAGTATAAATTTTATATCTAATTATCAAGAAGTACTACTGCAAGCTCAAAGCCTAACTCCTGAAAAGCAAATACGCTTCATTAAAGACTTGTCCAGCTTAATTTGTCAACAGGTAACGATGACACCTAAGCCAAAGCATAGCATCCTCTAATTACGTCGGTTAGGTAAGGAAATCTGGAATAGCATTGATGCTCAAGAACACGTTAATCAGGAACGTGATTCATGGAATGGCTAGTCCAGCTACAGGGGCAAATTGTCGGTTTGGATACTGCTCCATATTTGTTAGAATATGTTTTGCTACTAAAAAGAGAGAAGTTATCTGGTGGACTCTACATTTAACTGTAAACTCGAACACACTTTACTTGAAAAAGTCATAAATCTGGCTAGTCAACGAGGGCAATCTCCTGAATCAATAGTCAGTGAAGCTATTAGGCTATATCTCGAAACCCAATTGCTAGAAACAGTTGATAATGCTGTATCTGACCCCTTAATTGGCTTATTTGCAGGAACACCGGATTTGGCGACAAACTCAGAAGATATTCTCCAACAGGAGATTATTGAAAAATAATGATGTGCGGTTGCCGTCTTTACCAGCGTTGTCAAGTCTCTCTCTTATCTCCCCCTCTTCCTTGTCTACCTTGTCTCTTCTCAATGCCCCCTGCCCCCTGCCTTCTTCCCTACGGCACTCCCTTCTGTTGCTCAATCGCCTTACTAGGCGGAATCTCCTCAAGAGGAATCAGTGCTTCGATCACCGACTTCACAATTGGTGCTGCAACAGTAGAACCATAAGCACTTTCTCCTTTTGGCTCATCCACCAGGGCGAACACTACATAGCGAGGAGATTCTACGGGTAAAATAGCCACGAAACTAGTCATTCTAGCACCCTTAATGTATCCGCCATTGGGACTAGCTTTTTGAGCAGTACCAGTTTTACCCGCAATCCGATATCCGGGAATTTGTGCCGGCTTGCCACTACCTTGAGTAACAACAGTTTCCATCATTTCTACAACCTTTTGAGTTGTTGCAGTTGAGAAAATTTGGCGGGGGACGGTGTGAGTCGGTGAATCATGCATCTGCCCTTTGCTATCAATTAGCCCGCGAACTACATGGGGTGTAACTAACTTACCGCCATTAGCTAAAGCACCGTGCATTTGCACTAGCTGTAACGGTGTCATGGAAAAACCTTGCCCAAAGGAAGTAGTAGCTGCTTCAATCGGGGAAGCGATAAATTCTTCTTGACTTTTGAGCCGTCCGCCGACTTCAAAAGGTAAATCTGTATCAACTTTTTGTCCTAGCCCTAAGCGTTCTAACCAGTTGTAATAAATTGAAGGCTTTAAACGCTGGATAATTTGCACCATGCCAATATTGCTAGAATATTGCAAAATTTGAGCGATGCTGATTCGCCCATTCCCATTATTCATCGCATTTTTGATGGTGTAATTAGCGACTCGAATCGAACCGGAGTCATTAAACATATCATCTGGTTTGATGATGCCATTTTCCAGAGCGATCGCCACATTCAAAGGCTTAAAAGTTGATCCCGGTTCATAAAGATCCGCCACCGTCCAGTTTTTAAATAACGAGATATCAGCTTTACCGTACTCATTAGGGTTATAGGTAGGCTGAGAAACGAGGGCGAGTAAGGAGCCATCCAACGCATCCATGACAATTACCGCCCCACGTTTAGCGTCAAACTTCTCCATCTGTTGTTTGAGGGCAATCCGAGCAATTCGTTGCAGACGGCTATCGATAGTGAGTTGTAAGCGCAAATCATCAAAATGCAAAAAACCTTCGGGCGCACGATCCGGCATCAGCGCCCCATTCCCCGACCGACTGAGCCGCACCGTTTGCACAGGACGTTCTAGCAACTTCTCTTGAGAATATTCCACACCAGCTTGACCGCGACGGTCAATATTCACATAGCCCACCACATCAGCAGCCAAATCATCTGGCGGATAATATCGGGAGTATTTTTGAATCCACTCCAGCCCATTTAAGCGTAATGAGATGACGCGATCGATAATTTCTTCTGGTAAGGCTGGCGCAAGGATAATTCCGCTTCTTTTACTTTGAAAAGTTTTCACCAATTCAGCAGAATCTTTTGCCAAAATTGGGGCAAGTCGCTCTGCCATATCTTCATTAGACTTATCAAACAGCTTGGGATGAGCGTATAAAGTATATACAGGGCGGTCAATCGCCAACAGTTCGCTATTGCGATCTACCACCGGGCGACGGGGCATAAAAGGTCGCAAATTCACCATTTGCTGGTTGCGTGCTTGCTCAGTTAACTTTGGCCCCTTGACAATTTGGAGATTATACAAGTTAATCGCCAACCCCAATCCCGATGCCATTAATACGCCCCAGACGATGAACAATCGGGACTTAGTGCTGGATATTTGGTCTTGCATATTAGAAGCTAACTTTCCCAAAAGCCCTCGTTTATCACCCTTGTGTCGCCCTGTGAATCTTGGATTGCTAAACTTTCGGAATTTTGTTTTCTTTGGTGACTTCTGCATTGGGTTTGTCCTTTGTCCTTTGTCTATTGCCTTTTGTGATTAACCAGAAGTCTCAGTCCTAATGACTAATGACAAATGACAAATGACTCTTAGGGATTAGTATCCCAGTGGCGAGAGTGTTTGCGGGTGGATTTCAGAATTTGGCGTTGTGTTAGGCAATGCTGGCTTAGGACTCTGAGATGCTGGAGACAAGAAAATCATCCCTTCAGGAGTTGGCGATACCAGCCCTGCTGTTGGTTGTTCTGCTTCATTAGCCATTTTATTTTTCAGCGTCGCGTTGGTTGTCGTTAGCAGCCGTTCATGACGTTGGAGGCTTTGCAGTCTGCGATATGACTGACCCCAAAGCTCTTGAGAATAGACTGTCCAAGCATAAACTGCAAGTGTCGATGCTACTAACGAGAACGCCAAAACTGACGAATAACGATGAAAAGTGTACAAGCGTAACAACCACAAAGGTGCAGCTTTAGAATTAGGCATTGTGGGCAAGCCCAGAAAACCTACCCCCGGACTATTTTGATTCCGATGCAACTGCTCATTCAGATTTGGTAATTGTTGTCTACCCAACTGTTTCACCGGTTTGGCTATAACTGCCTCATTTGTGGGAGAAACCGCTAAATTTTTGGAGGAACGCAGTTGTTTTTGAGAGGATACTGGTGTAGAAGCGCTCCCGGCTGTTGACTCTGGGCGCGCAGAGCGTCGCCTCCCCAAAGAAAGGATAGAATCTCGCCGGAACCAATTACCCCTTGTAGAAACAGTAGATTTACGAGCAACTACCATAAATTTTTAAGTTTTTTGAGATGGAAATACTGCACTTTAGATTGATTGTCTGTTATGGCTCAGGTTAAAATAACCCTCTGTGCAACCAGCACACATAACAGACTACACCCTTTTAACTTTTCTGATAGGTAGCTGTATCAATGTTTCCATCCTCTAGATATGCAATGTTTGCAATCAGCGATTAGAAACTCTACAGCTTACCATTTAGGTATCGCACCTAAAGTATGGCAACGTCGGGTAGCTAGATGCAATACTCTGTGAAAAAAATAAAATTTTTTGCTATCATAGCTCCGTTTACTAAATTAAGTTGGTAATTTTCGTTTTGCTCCTGAGTTAAAACTAATCAGGATACGTAATTCCAAAAACAATACCCCAAAGGATTGTTTTTTTTAAGTATGTAATCTCGCAGAATTTAAAAAAAGCAATAAATACGGTATCGTATTCAACAGGCGAAAAATTGTTCTAGCCACAATTGGTGAAAGAGGAGTTATGAAAACAAAAATCTTTGGTTTTGCTTTAATGTTAAGTCTGGCTGCAATCCTTGGGGCCTGTGAAGGTGGTGGTGGTGACGGTGCGGGTACTGCTACTCCAGCTGCTACAGGTGAACCAACTGATGCACCTGCTGTTAAGTCTACTCCTGCGACTACCCCCGCAGCGACTCCCGCAGCAACTCCCGCAGCGACTACCCCTGCTAAACCTAAATAAGGCATCTTAAACTTTAGTTTAAATCACGCCCAGAACTACTTAGTGACAGCGTTCTTCACTACATAGCTCGAAACATAGCTCGAATTAATTAGGTTCACGAAAAAACCGCATCTTTGATGTTGGTTTATAGGAGCCTAAAGTTTGCTCAAATATCAACTAAGTAGGGCAGGAAGTAGAGGACACTGCTTAAAGAGGGTTATGTCCTCTACCAAGTGTCCGCCTAGAATTCCCGCCCGATCAAACCTTATTACCAGTCCAAGGGCGTTGAGTCAATCTAAGCTATTTTATAGGTAAGATACTTCCCTGGTTTGGCATGAGTTTTGAGAGGGCAAAACAATTTATTGCGATCGCTGGCAATTGCTCTTGAGCATTCCTGTAGTCTATTCCGTATCAGGAAAGACCTGGTAATCTCCCTTGATATTGCCAGATTTTTATTGGGAATTGGGAATTGGGAATTGGGAATTGGGCATGGGTTATTTCTCCCTCACTCCCTCATCCCTTACTCAGCACTCAACACTCAGCACGGGCTAAACCTTAGCTATCCGCTAACAGCACTCATAACTCAGCACTCAGCACTCCTGAAGGGCATGGGAAAAACAGATTATCATCCTGCGTTGTGAACGTAGTTCAGGAGATGGGAAGAGTTAAAACGAGAAAGTCTATAAGATTACTGAGCTTAATTGTAATTACTGGAACATTTATTATCTTAAGTAGCTATTGGCGATCGCCAGTACTGGCATTACCGCCACCAGAGGATATACCAGAAGAAATATTACGGACAAAGATTATTATAGAAGCGCGATCGCCTATTGATGGAAAATTCCTAACAGCTGCCGAATATATCCAATTGCAAGCCCAGCTGCAAGAAGTCCCGCCACCAAAACTAGACCCCAAAATTCGAGACCAGATTTTTTTGCTTCGCTTACGTAAATCATTATTGCAGTTTTTCCCATTTTTAAATTTTTGATAAATTCGTCATTAGTCATTTGTCATTCATCCTCTGCCCAATGCCCCTCAAGAGTGCTGAGTTAAGAGTTAAGAGTTAGGAGTTTTGTTTATCTCCCTGCCCCCTGCCCCCTGCCCCCTGCCTCCTCTTTCCCATTCCCCATTCCCCATTCCCCATTCTGATGTAGGATAACGGTGGCGACAAAATTGCAAATAAATGTAAAGAATATATATAGATATTAAAAAAGTAGATTTAGTCAATCACGTTATTTCACTTAGGTAGCTTCATGTCCATGACCACGATCGCCCCTGAACAGGTTAATAGCATCGTTTGGAATCAGCATAACGATCCCTTTGAAATACTAGGTTCTCATCCCATAGAACAAGACGGTAAAACTGTCTGGGCTGTGCGGGCCTACCTACCAAATGCAAGTGCAGCATGGGTCGTTCTTCCTGAACAACGCAAAGAATACCCAATGCAAACGGTACACAATCCTCACTTCTTTGAATGCACCATTGAAACTACCGAACTGGCAAACTACCAGTTACGGATTAAAGAAGGAGAACATGAGCGTGTCATCTATGACCCTTATGCTTTCCGTTCTCCCCGCTTGACAGACTTTGACTTGCATTTGTTTGGTGAAGGCAACCATCACCGGATATATGAAAAACTGGGAGCGCACCCCACGGAAATAGACGGCGTTAAAGGTGTTTATTTTGCTGTTTGGGCCCCTAACGCTCGTAATGTTTCATTGTTGGGAGATTTTAATCTCTGGGATGGACGTAAAAACCAGATGCGTAAAGGCCCTACCGGAGTTTGGGAATTATTTATTCCTGAAATTGGTGTGGGAGAACATTACAAATATGAAATCAAAAATTTTGAAGGACACATTTACGAAAAATCCGATCCCTACGGTTTCCAGCAGGAACCCCGCCCGAAAACGGCATCTATTGTCACTGATTTAGATACTTACAGCTGGAGTGATGAAGACTGGATGGCAAAGCGGCGGCGCACTGAGCCGCTAACTCAGCCCGTCTCAGTCTATGAAGTACATTTAGGCTCTTGGCTACACGCTTCGAGTGCAGAACCAGCTAAACTCCCTAATGGTGAAACAGAACCTGTAGTTGTCGTTTCCGAACTGAAACCGGGCGCACGCTTCCTTACCTACCGAGAACTAGCTGACCGACTCATTCCTTACGTCAAAGAATTAGGATACACCCACATAGAAATGTTGCCCATTGCGGAACATCCCTTTGATGGTTCTTGGGGTTATCAAGTAACTGGTTACTATGCCCCTACCTCCCGTTTTGGCAGCCCTGAAGATTTCATGTATTTTGTTGACAAATGTCACGAAAATGATGTAGGGGTAATTGTGGATTGGGTTCCTGGTCACTTCCCCAAAGATGGACATGGTTTAGCTTTCTTTGATGGTAGCCACCTGTACGAACACGCTGACCCTCGTAAAGGCGAACACAAAGGATGGGGTACTTTGGTGTTCAACTACGGTCGCCATGAAGTTAGTAATTTCTTGGCAGCAAATGCCCTTTTCTGGTTCGACAAGTACCACATTGACGGTATTCGTGTGGATGCTGTTGCCTCGATGCTCTACAATGATTATTGCCGCGAACCAGGAGAATGGCTGCCCAATAAGTACGGTGGTAGAGAAAACCTAGAAGCAGCAGATTTTCTGCGTCAGGTAAATCACATTATCTTTAGCTATTTTCCCGGTATTCTCTCAATTGCGGAAGAATCTACTTCTTGGCCAATGGTATCTTGGCCTACCTATACAGGCGGACTGGGTTTTAACTTAAAGTGGGATATGGGCTGGATGCACGATATGCTGGATTACTTCAGCATGGACCCTTGGTTCCGCCAGTTCCACCAAAACAATATCACCTTTAGTATGTGGTATAACCACAGCGAGAACTTTATGCTGGCTCTGTCCCACGATGAAGTGGTGCATGGTAAGAGCAATATCATCGGTAAAATGCCGGGGGATACATGGCAGAAGTTAGCTAATGTGCGTTGTTTATTTACCTACATGTTTGCTCACCCAGGCAAGAAAACCATGTTTATGAGTATGGAGTTTGGGCAGTGGAGTGAGTGGAATGCTTGGGCAGATTTGGAGTGGCATTTATTGCAGCATGAAGCGCACCAACAGTTAAAAACGTTTTTCCGGGAATTGAACCATCTCTACCGTTCTGAACCAGTTTTGTACACCCAGGATTTTGCGGAACCGGGGTTTGAGTGGATTGATTGTAGCGATAATCGCCATAGTGTAGTTTCCTTCATGCGTCGTGACAAGGATTCTGATGATTTTGCGATCGTCGTTTGCAATTTTACACCACAACCCCATTCTCATTACCGCATCGGTGTACCGCAAAAGGGATTTTATACTGAGTTGTTCAATAGTGATGCGCGTCAGTATGGCGGCAGCAATATGGGCAATTTGGGCGGTAAATGGACAGATGATTGGTCTTTGCACAGTCGTCCTTATTCACTGGATTTGTGTTTACCACCTTTGGGTGTGCTGATTCTCAAGTTGGATAAGAAGAAGACTGCTGAGGTGATGGGATAACAATTTGGGGTGGGGCAATGCCCCATCCTATACATAATTTCGCCTATTTACAAGCTGACTTTTCCCAGTTATCAGACTCTGGTGAAATTAAATATGCGTTATTCTGAACCCTTGTAGAGACGTAGCACTGCTACGTCTCTACATTCTTTTATATAGCGATTTATTGACTTGCGATCGCTCTACATTTTTTACCAGTGGAATTATACTTGGTACTCAGGGGAAGCGGACTACTGAAGTTTACGATGCGATCGCCCTATTCAAGTATTGGGTAGCGGGGGATATGACTCAAAAGCCAAAATTTTGTATAGTACAAATGTATGATTTGTGAGCCATAATCCTAGATATTTTATAATAATTCTTATGACACAGATTAAGCCGGAAGTAAAGCGCACAGAAGAATTGCGTCAGTTATTGCAACAAGCCAGCTATGCTTATTACGTCCTAGATACTCCCATTATGGAGGATGCAGTCTATGACCAGCTATATCGAGAATTGCAACAACTGGAAACTCAATATCCAGAGTTGACAGCACCCGATAGTCCGACTCAGCGCGTGGGTGAGAGGCCAGCAACACAGTTTACCTCGGTGCGGCATAATATCCCCTTGTACAGTCTAGAGAATGCATTCAATATTGATGAGTTGCAAGCATGGGATCAGCGTTGGCGGCGACAAGTACCGAAAATAGATTCAGTGGAATATGTCACTGAATTGAAAATTGATGGTTCTGCTTTGGCTCTTACCTACCAAGATGGCATTCTAGTTAGAGGGACAACTAGGGGTGATGGGGTGACGGGTGAAGATATTACCCAAAATGTACGGACAATTCGCTCAATTCCCTTACGTTTGAATTTTGAAGGTTTAGAAATTCTCGAAAGGGTGGAAGTACGAGGCGAGGCATTTTTGCCGTTGGAAGTATTTAAACAAATCAACGAGGAAAGGCAAAAAGCCAGCGAGCAATTATTTGCCAATCCCCGTAATGCCGCAGCTGGTACACTCAGGCAATTAGACTCCCGTATTGTTGCTAAACGGCGGTTAGATTTCTTTGGCTACACCTTGCACATTCCTGGTAGAGATGACACCAGTATTGCAAATACCCAATGGGAAGCGTTGGAGTTGTTGGAAAAGATGGGTTTTCGAGTCAACCCCAACCACAAACGGTGTGCTTCGATCGCAGAAGTGGCAAAATATTATGAATATTGGGATACGGAACGGCTAAATTTACCCTACATGACTGATGGGGTAGTAGTGAAGCTGAATTCTTTTAAACTTCAGGAACAGTTAGGGTTTACCCAGAAATTCCCTCGCTGGGCAGTAGCCTTAAAGTATCCAGCCGAAGAAGCACCTACCCGTGTGGAAAATATTGCTGTGAATGTTGGGAGAACGGGGGCGTTAACACCTTTAGCAGAGATGCGCCCGGTGCAACTGGCGGGAACAACAGTTTCCCGCGCGACTTTACATAATAGCGATCGCATTGCTCAATTAGACATCCGCATTGGCGATACTGTGATTGTCCGCAAAGCTGGAGAAATCATTCCAGAAGTGGTAAGGGTAATCAAAGAACTCCGTCCCGTTGACACCGAACCCTTCGTGATGCCCACCCATTGCCCAGTCTGCGGCCAATCGGTGGTGCGAGAATCAGGTGAGGCGGTGACTCGGTGCATTAATGCTTCCTGTGCGGCAATTCTCAAAGGTTCCATTGAACATTGGGTAAGTCGTGATGCTTTGGATATTAAAGGCTTGGGGGAAAAATGCGTGCATCAACTCGTTGATAAAGGTTTGGTGGATTGTGTGGCCAATTTATATGAGTTGACAGAAAGCAAATTATGTGAATTGGAAAGGATGGGGAAAAAGTCGGCGGAGAAATTAGTGGATGCGATCGCTCAATCAAAAAATCAACCTTGGTCAAGGGTATTGTATGGTTTAGGCATCCGTCACGTTGGCAGTGTAAATGCTCAATTATTGACTCAGAAATATTTCACTGTAGACCAGTTAGCGACAGCAAAGCAATCAGATATTGAAGGCATTTACGGTATCGGTGCTGAAATTGCCCAATCTGTGTACCAGTGGTTTCGGATTGATGCCAACCAAAGGTTGATAGAACGCTTACAAGCAGAAGGTTTGCAATTAACTGCCACAGAGGACACAACAACAGTTGGTGATGCTAATCAGAAGTTCGCAGGTAAAACTTTTGTAATTACAGGGACATTGCCAACCTTAAAGCGAGACGAAACAAAAGCTTTGATTCAAAAAGCTGGGGGAAAAGTGACTGATTCAGTGAGTAAAAAAACAGATTATTTAGTGGTAGGAGAAGATGCCGGTTCTAAGTTAGATAAAGCAGTTTCATTGGGAATTACGCAGTTAAGCGAGGCGCAATTATTGGAGATGCTTGAAGATTAAAAGAAAGTATCCATTCTGCAAATAATTTAGGATTTATATAGCACAATACAGTTCAGATTGTCTCAAAACCTAGATGTAGAAGACGTGATTTATCGCGTCTTCAAAAACCAATCATTTACTCAAACGGGGGCAAATTATTTGGATCGATACCCTGAGATTGCAAATAAGCAATTAGCCGTTCTTTTTGCTGGCGTTCTTGTTGGGCGCGTTGGCGTTCTTGTTCAGCGCGTTGGCGTTCTTGTTCAATCTGTTCCACAGCCCACGGCAATAAATTACCATCTCGATCCCACCAGCGCAACCAATAACCAGTGCGAGCTTCTTTGGTTCCTTGCCAAGTTCCCAAAAATAAGCCCATTACATCAATCCAATGACGACCGTTTTCGTCGGGTAACTTTAACTCATAGCGTTGATTTTCTAGTTGATAATATTCTAATAACCCGCCATAAGGTTCAAAAATTATGTAGATGGGAATCTGCAAAATTTGCTCGTAGAAAAACCATTTACCGGGTGGATAACTTCGCTTTACCGAATATTCTCCACCCTCAGTATCAGATAGAAATTCGATGGCGATCGCAGGGATATCTCCTTCTAAATTGGGTGTATAACTTTTGCGATTACCTACGACTTCATTCACAGACGGTACATAAACCCAATCTGGTGCTTTGGTGATAAATTGTCCGTTAACTGTCGCACAAAGACCAAAGTTAGAAGCGATCAACATCTGAGGTTGAATGAATCCACTGATTTCTAAGCTTTCACGTAAAGCACCAGCCAAAAGCGGCTGACCGGTATTTTCCACTGGTTCATCCTCTAGCTGAAAATCCTTGGGTAAGGCTTCCCAAGAGATTACCAGTTCTGTTGGTGATTTGGCTTGGCTAAGTTGGGTTGCCATAAACACAGCATGAATTTATTCTCGATCTTATCGCAAGCGATACTAGGAGCAAAAAAAGGGGCAGAAAACCCGCCCCTCTATTTAACCCTACGGTGTACACACAAGTCGAATTACCCCCCTTAATCCCCCCTTATTAAGGGGGGAAACAAGAAATCTAGTTCCCTCCCCTTTATAAGGGGAGGGTTAGGGAGGGGTAAAACCTTGGTTAATCAGCTATTTCAGACTTGTGTGTACACCGTAGCTATTTAACCAGGAAACTGAAAATGCTCTAAAGGAGAACTTTCGCTAAAATCGGTTCTACAGTTTTAGAAATTTCTGGGACATATACTTGTGAAACGTAGTCGGCGATCATTCTGTCGGTGTTGAATAACGGCGCATTTGTCTTAATTGATGTTTTCATCATTTGCACCCAACGGTGGGGAATACCTTGGGCATCTTGGTCATAGTATAGAGGAACGATTTCTTCTTCTAACAGTTGATAAAGCGATCGCGAATCAATCCCATCTTGCAATTCTTGATCGCTAGTATGAGCATCTTCGCCAATTGCCCAACCGTTAATTCCTTTACCATCTGCACCTGTTTGGTAGCCTTCGCACCACCAGCCATCTAAAACGCTACAATTAAGACCGCCGTTAAAGCAGACTTTTTGCCCACTTGTACCAGATGCTTCTAAAGGACGACGCGGATTATTTAACCAAACATCCACACCTTGTACCAATTTTTGACCAGTGTAAATGTCGTAATCTTCAATAAAGGCGACTCGGTTGATAATCCCGGAATTATGACACCACTCCATCAAGCGTTGGATAATCCGCTTACCTTCTTCATCGGCTGGGTGCGCTTTACCCGCAAAGATAATTTGTACTGGACGTTGAGCATTACCAAAAATCTTCAGTGCGCGTTGGGCATCACGCAAAATCAGATCCCCGCGTTTGTAAGGGCTGAAGCGTCTGGCAAATCCAATGGTCAACACGTTAGGATCGAGTAGTCTTTCTGTTGCTTGAATCAGTTCATGATTTTCGCCACGCAACTCCCGTGATTTCTTCACCTTATAACGGGTAAAGGCAATCAATCTTTCTTTAAGGATAAGATGCCGTGACCACAATTCTTCATCAGGAATCCCGTCAACTTTAGCCCACATCTTGGGATCGACGGCGCGATTTTTCCAATCTTCTCCCAAATATTCGTTATATAAGTCACCTAACAAAGGTGCAGTCCAAGTGGATGCATGAACGCCATTGGTAATGTAACCAATTGGTACTTTATCTTCCGATCGCTGTGGATAGAGAACTGTCCACATTTTACGGGAAACTTGACCGTGTAATTCACTCACGCCATTACAAGCACGAGACATCCGCAATGCTAAAACGGTCATACCAAAGGGTTCCCAAGGATCGCCCAATCGCCTTGCACCCAATGCCAAAAATTGCTCGCGGGAAAGTCGTAATTGCGGCCAATAGCTGGCAAAGAAAGAATCTATTAAATCGGGTGAGAAGACATCGTGACCGGCGGGAACGGGCGTATGGGTGGTGAATACACAACTATTCCGCACCTTAGCTTCGATGTCGTAAAAAGATTGACCTGTGCGCTCAATTTCTAAGCGGGCAATTTCTAAGGTACAAAATGCGGCGTGTCCTTCGTTGAGGTGATAAACAGAAGGTTCAATTCCCAAAGCGTGTAGGGCGCGAACACCACCAATTCCCAAAACGACTTCTTGAGCGATGCGGGTTTCTAAATTACCGCCATATAAGTGTCCCGTTAACCAACGGTCAATAGGATCGTTATCGTAGCGATCGCTATCTAATAAATATAATGTGACTCGCCCAACTTGCACTCGCCAGATTTGCACTTTTACAACCCGTTGGCGAACTTGTAAGTCGATAATTACTGGTTCCCCTTGCTCATTTTTAATCAACTCCAGGGGCATGTGTCCAAAGGGGTTGTCAATATAATAATCTTCTTGCCAACCTTGGCGGTTCAAGCGTTGCCGAAAATAACCTTGGCGATACAACAAGCCAACACCAACCAACGGTACACCCAAATCTGATGATGATTTTAGGTGATCCCCGGCGAGAATTCCCAACCCGCCAGAGTAGACGGGTAGAGATTCATGGATACCAAACTCGGCGCAGAAGTAAGCAATGGGGCGAGATGCCGATACTTGCGGTGCAACTCGGCTGACCCAAGTATCTTGCTGGTTGATGTATTGGTCAAACTCACGCGCGAGGGCGGATATCTGCTTTAGGTAAAATGGGTCTTCTGCTAATTGTGTCAGACGCTCATAACTTGCCGACTCTAAAATCGCCACTGGATTATGCCCACAGCGTTCCCATTCTTGGGGATCAATGCTTTGGAATAAGGAAATGCGATCGCCACTCCAACTCCACCAGTAGTTATAAGCCAAATCTGCCAAACGTTTGAGCGGTGAAGGTAATTTTTCACTCAAGTGTCGTGCGGCAGTAATTGCACTGTTATTAACCATACTAAATCTATGTCCTCGCGCTTAACTTTTTCTCTATTTCACTACCAGCTTGCGATCGATGTAAATGGTTTCTATTGTTTTCGTCGTCTCAAAATTATCTCTACTTTTGGACAGTTTTAATATTTTTTTCTATCAAATTCGTTGACATTATTTTAATTTTGTTGTTTTATTGTTAATATTTATTTAATGTTGACAATAAAATAATTACAATTATTTATATTGATTTTCCTCTCTGTGTTCTCCGCGTCTCTGTGGTTCGGTTAAAAAATAATTTTATACGAACCGCAGAGGCGCAGAGAAGCCAGTGCGTTGGGCGGGTTCCCCGACTTGAA
>NZ_JABXKI010000261.1:0-29785 GCF_017115095.1 Nostoc sp. NMS4
TTGGGCTGTACCAATCAAATTGATTGTTGTATAGGTTTGTCTTTGCCCCTGGTTGAATTTAGGAATCACAGAAAAGAGATTTGTTGTTGTAATTGCCTTAATTTCAACTGGCGCTGAGTTGCTTTTTCCAAGGTTTACACGGGGTAAGATCAAGGTAAACACGGTATTGCCTGTATCTACTGTCTTACGGATAGTTACAGTTACTAGTGTACCAATTTCTGTTTCTACACTACGGATCTCATCAGTACCTTGAAAGTTTAATGTCTGTTGCTGATCTCTATAGGTAAAAAGGGGCTTACCACCAAAGCTTGTGGTTGAATAAGTAATGCTAATATTCTTGCATCGAAGTTGGTACAAGTTCGGTACTGCTTCTGAGGCTTTCGCAGATAATACAGGTATTGCTGTTAACAGCATACCTAATGTAAACGATCCAATTAAGTTTGTTGTTTGCATATCTTAAAAAGTTATTGCTAGTTTGACGGAGATACCTGTTTTATATAGGATGACAACACTTCTAATACCAATTTAAAAAAATGATATCCCGAAAATCGTGTCAAATGGAACACATTGTAAAGGTTATTAATATACTTGCAATAATTTCTGATATTCCGTAAAAATTTTATCTCCAAACTTCATTAACCTCAGTAAATTTAATGGTGTAAATTCATCTACTAGTTCAATAAACCAAACAAATTGCTTGAGCAACTTGTTAAAAGTAGGCAAACTTCCGCCACAGCGCACTAGCAACTTGAGTTAGATTTAGATTTTGAAATACTCTTCGGGGTTTTATTTTAAACCGGGAAATTTTGTATTGCTTATGAAACGGCGATCGTACATGATTCTAGGATTTTTCCTCAGCCTTCTTTTAACTATCGGGCCTTTGTCAGGTAATTTCACCAATGCTGCAACACCAACAGCAGCACCGCCCGTCTCTGCTCTCTCATTCACCCAAGGAGTGCAAAAAACGGTATTAGATAACGGCTTAACGGTGCTAACCAAAGAAGTTCATACTGCTCCAGTGGTCAGCGTGCAAGTTTGGTATAAAGTTGGTTCACGCAACGAGGTTAAGGGAGAGAATGGTATTTCTCACCAGCTAGAACATTTGATGTTCAAAGGCACAAATGACCGTCCAGTACAGTTTGGACGGTTGTTTAGTGCTTTGGGTAGCCAGTTCAATGCTTTTACTAGTTATGACGAAACATCTTACTTTGGCACTGTGCAGCGAGACAAATTAGAAGCACTGCTGACACTGGAAGCCGATCGCATGGAAAACTCTTTAATTGGGACTGAACAACTCACCAGTGAAAAGCGGGTGGTGATTTCCGAGTTACAAGGGTACGAAAATTCACCAGGCTATCGTCTGAGTCGGGCAGTGATGCGAGCGGCTTTCCCCAATCGAGCTTATGGCTTATCGGTGGGAGGCACAAAAGCTGATGTAGAGAAATTCACGGTTGAGCAGGTACGGAATTATTACCAAACCTACTACAGCCCAGAAAATGCCACGTTGGTAATTACTGGGGATTTTGCCACAGAACCTGCGCTCAAAGTTGTAAAAGAAACTTTTGGTAAGTTATCGCAACGAGCCAAAAAGAATCCGGTACAGAATGATACAACTAGAGCCATTGATAATTCCTCAGTATCTTCTGCCGTTACCGACGCTTCGCCATCTACCCCTGTTGCTAAAAAAGCACCGATTGTCCTCAAGCAACCTGGAAGTGCAGCATTATTGCAAACGGTGTATCCTCTGCCAGATATCAAACATCCTGATGTGCCGGCAATTGATTTGATGGATGCCATTCTTACAGGTGGACGTAGTTCTCGGCTTTATCAGGCTTTGGTGGAATCTGGACTCGCTAGTTCAGTGAGTGGCGGTGCTGCCGAACTGATTGAACCAGGTTGGTATGAAATTGATGCTACGGCGGCTCCCGGTCAAGAGTTGGGGAAAATTGCCCAGGTACTCCAAGAATCTTTAGTAAAATTGCAACAGCAGCCTGTCACCTCAGAAGAGTTGAACCGGGCGAAGACGCAACTGCAAGCCTCATATATTTTGGGGAACCAAGATATCACTAGTCAGGCGAATCAACTGGGATATAACCAAACGATCGCAGGGGATTATCATTTTATTGAAACCTATTTGGCTGCGATCGCTAAAGTTACCCCGGCTCAAGTCCAGAAAGCAGCAAAAACTTACCTCAATCCGGCTCAACAAACTATCGGTTTCTTTGAGCCGACTCAACCAGATGGTAAACCAGGAACTTCTAACGCTGGTTCTAGCCGCACGGTGGAAAATTTCAGCCCTGGTAAGCCTGTAGATCCAGCAGAACTGGCGAAATATTTGCCACCTGCCACATCAGAGACAGATTCAACTAAACAATCGCTACCAGAAGAGTTTACCTTAAATAATGGTTTGAAGGTTCTGCTGTTGAGCGATCGCAATCTTCCCACCATTAACCTGAGTGGACAAATTAATGCTGGTACTGAATTTGATGGCAATCAAAAAGCTGGATTAGCGAATCTAACTGCAAATAACTTAATGAATGGGACGCAGACTAAAAATGCTCTCACCCTAGCAAAAACCTTAGAAGACTTGGGAGCCGGTTTGAGCTTCAGTGCTAGCCGCGAGGGAACTAGCGTTAGTGGTGAGGGACTTTCAGCAAATCTGCCTATATTGATTCAAACTCTGGCAGATGTGTTAAAAAACGCCACTTTCCCCGCCGACCAATTAGAACTGAGTCGCCAGCGCGCATTAACAAGTCTGAAAGTTCAGCTAGATGACCCTAGAGGTTTGGGACGGCAAGTATTCCAGCAGACAATTTACCCTGAAAATCATCCATTCCATAGCTTTCCCACAGCCGAGAGTTTAAAGAGCGTTACTCGTGATGATTTACTTGGCTTCTATCAGACACACTACCGACCAGATACCACAACGATCGCAATAGTTGGAGACTTTGATTCCGTTAAGGTAAAAGCTTTGCTGAATCAGGTGTTTGATAAATGGCAAGCCCCAGGTAAGCCACCTGTTCTCAAAATACAGACAGTGCCATTACCGCAAACTTTGACACGTTTAAACAAAGTAATTCCCGGTAAATCTGAGGCTGTTACTTACATCGGCTACAGTGGCATCTCTCGGAAAGATCCACGTTATTATGCCGCACTGGTGCTAAATCAAATTTTGGGTGGTGATACCTTAGCCAGCCGCCTGGGTACGGAAGTGCGCGATCGCCAAGGTTTAACTTATGGTATATACAGTGGTTTTGCCGCCGGCATTAATCCCGGCCCGTTCTTGATTCAAATGCAGACTGCTCCTGGAGATGCCCAAAAAGCGATCGCTAGTACTCTGGCTTTACTCAAACAGTTGCGCGAACAAGGAGTAACTGAGGCGGAATTCAACACAGCAAAACGCTCAATTACCAATAGCTACCCCGTGGATTTAGCTAATCCTAGTAGTGTCTCAAGTATCATTTTGGATAATGCTGTTTTAGGGCTTTCACGGTCAGAAATCCGGGATTTTCCTAAGCAAATTCAAGCAGTCACTATGGCTGACATCCAAAAGGCAATTGCAGATTTAATTAAGCCAGAAAATCTGGTAATTGTCACCGCCGGTCCCGGAGATACTGTAACCAAGGGTAACTAATTACCTTAGATATATTGATTTGATTTTTCAGGAGGTAGGAGGAACCCACGTTTAAAAACGTGGGATTGAAGTAAGGATGCTTTGTACCACGAGGAAGCGCGTCTCGGTATAATTCTTTTGATGAACTGGGCAATAACCTTGCAACCTTACTTTCAATTGATACTTCTAACCTCCTGCTTTTTTGTAAGACCCAGCCCTGCGAAGAAGAAGATCAATTTTCGTCAAATTTTAAAAGCTCACTAAAATTCAGCAATTTTGGAACCTCCTTACTGACAATTAATGGCAGCTTACCATTCCATTTTTCTATTGCTTGTCTTTGCAGGATTTCTGGAGTTAAACCATCACGTAATAATCTATGTGCCTCAGCCTCTCCTTTGGCTAAATTAACTTTTGCTTCAGCCTCTTTTGTTGCTTTCAATGCGATAAACTCTGCTTGTTTTGCTTCTTGTTCAGCAATCTGCTTCGCCTCCACCGCCTCACCAAATCGTTCTGAAAAATGGACATGAACTAGAGAAATATCATCAACTGCAACGTGATAGCTACCAAGTCGCGTGGACAATGCATCATCTATTCCACTTTTGACTTCTCCTCGTTTAGTAATAATTTCTTCAGCAGTATACTTTGCCATCACTGCTTTTACTACTTCTTCAACGGCTGGATTAATAATCCGAATAACTACATTTTGTTCATCTCCAATTTCTTGAAATATGGCATTGGCTTCTTGGGGAACAATATGCCAATTGAGAGCTACATCAGCGAAAACATTTTGTAAATCTTTGGAAGAAGCCTCAGCAGAAATTTCCTGCTTTTGGACTCTAATACTCAACTTTTTTACAGTATTGACTACAGGAATAATTAAGTGAAGTCCTTCTCCTAATATCTGGTTTTGGACTTCGCCAAATTTCATTAATACACCACGTTCCCCGGCATTTACAATCACGCAAGGTGTGAGGAAGAGAGTTATCAAAAACAAAAGAGCGGTCAGTTTACCGGCACTGTTGAAATTTGTAATTTTTATCATCTGTGTGAACCATATATGCATCTTGCACAGAGACACATATTTAGGAGTTATGGGCTTCTTTCCGTCATGATTTTAACTCGACTCGATCCAATATTGGTTTCCGATTGGCATTGAATTGCTAAAACGATCGCCCGCACACCAGAATTTTGGGCTTCGGGAAGCATTACAGGCACTACACAATTAGGCTAGACTTAAGTAGCGAAAACCGCCCTCTTTGAATAATGCTTTGAAAAGGAGGAACAGTTTGAGCAAAGTTTGGGCGTTTAAATAGAGAATTTTTCCTAAAAGACAACCACAAATGTAGCCTGTAAGCGACGCATGACTAATCGAGAGGAATTAATGAAGAACGAGTCAACGTCAGCAAGTAACGCCGACGTAAATTTCCTTCTCGGCGGGGGTGAAATGGGCGCTAGGATGCGAGAATACGATTGGTCAAAAACATCCCTTGGCCCAACACAGCACTGGCCACAAAGTTTGAAAACTGCCGTGCGGATTATGCTAACTTGCCGTCAAGCGATGTTTGTTTGGTGGGGCGAAGACCTGATTAACCTTTACAATGACGCTTACAAAGCTATTATTGGCGGCAAACATCCAGAAGCGCTAGGGCAGCCAGCTTCTGATGTGTGGCGGGAAATATGGGATCAGGTTGGGCCTCGAGCTGAATCAGCAATGGTGAAGAATGAGGGCACTTACGACGAAGCCCTGCTGCTAATTATGGAGCGTAATGGCTACCCGGAGGAAACCTATTACACTTTTTCATATAGCCCGGTTCCTAACGATCGCGGCGACACAGGTGGGATCATCTGCGCTAACACAGACGACACGCAACGGATTATCGGTGAGCGTCAGTTGGCACTTTTGCGCGAACTAGCGGCGAGGACGGCAGACGCGCGGACATTCGATGAAGCCTGTACATTGAGTGCAAGTTGTCTGGAGAGCAACCCTTACGATGTCCCTTTCGCAATGATTTATCTGGTCGATCCTGAGAAGCAGGAAGTTTTTCTGGCTGGAACGTGCCGCATCGAGGAAAACCACGTAGCAGTTCCCAAAACAGTGGCTCTTGATGCTGATGGAGTTTGGCCTTTTGCAGAAGTGAGTAGAACCCATCAAGCAAAACTGATTTCCAATTTGGAAGTATCTTTTAGTAGTTTACCTTGTGGTGTTTGGCAGCGATCGCCCCATCAAGCGATCGCAGTACCCATTGCCCCATCCGGTCAAACTGGAAAAGCTGGTATATTAATTGTTGGTTTGAACCCCTTCAGGCTATTCGACGACAATTATCAAGGATTCATCGATTTAGTTGCGGCTCAAATTGCTGCCAGCATCGCTAACGCCCAAGCTTACGAGGAAGAACGCAAACGCGCTGAAGCCTTAACAGAAATCGATCGGGCAAAAACCGTCTTTTTTACCAACGTCAGCCATGAGTTCCGTACCCCACTTACCCTGATGTTAGGGCCATTAGAGGAAACCTTAATCAATTGTGCCACTCTGCTTCCAGTCAAAGAACGAGAGCAGTTAGAAATGGTACAACGCAACGGACTTCGGCTGCTGAAACTAGTCAACAGCTTGCTAGATTTTTCACGCATTGAAGCCGGACGGGTTCAAGCCTCATACCAACCCACCAATCTGGCTATCTTCACCGCAGAACTAGCTAGTGTATTTCGTTCCACCGTAGAACGAGCCGGGATGCAGTTATCAGTAAATTGTCCTTCCCTGCCAGCACCAGTATATGTAGATCGGGAGATGTGGGAAAAGATTGTTCTTAACCTGCTCTCGAATGCCTTCAAGTTCACCATGATTGGAGAGATTGCGGTTAGTTTGCAGTGGTTAAACGCTCGTATTGAGTTCGCAGTCAAAGACACCGGCATCGGTATTCCAGCAGCAGAAATCCCCCACCTTTTTGAACGATTCCACCGCGTCAAAGGGGCGCAAGGACGTACTTTTGAAGGGTCAGGAATTGGATTGTCACTGGTAAAAGAATTGGTGCAAATGCATGGTGGAACAGTTCATGTTACCAGTGTTCTCGGATTTGGCAGTTGCTTTACTGTGTCAATCCCCACAGGATCTGCTCATTTGCCTCCAGACCGGATTAGCGCCCCTCGCACTTTAGCTTCAACCGCATTAGGTGCAAGACCTTATCTAGAAGAAGCCCTGCGTTGGCTACCGGAAGAAGAGAGCAGGGGGAGCAGGGGGAGAAGAGAAGCAGGGGGAGAAGAAATTGTTCAAGAAGACTACACATATATTATAAATTCTTCCCCTGCCTCCCCTGCCTCCCCTGCCCGCATTCTCCTAGCTGACGATAACGCAGATATGCGCGATTATGTCAAGCGGCTATTAAGTCAGCAATATGAGGTGGAAGCAGTGCCAGACGGTTTAGCTGCTTTAGATTCTGCTCGTGGGCGTATCCCAGATTTGGTATTGACAGATGTGATGATGCCTGGATTAGATGGCTTTGGATTACTGCAAGCATTACGAGCCGATCCGCAGACGCAAAAAGTTCCGATTATCTTGTTGTCGGCACGGGCGGGGGAAGAGGCACGGGTGGAAGGGTTAGAAGCGGGAGCCGATGATTATCTAATTAAACCGTTCTCTGCCCGTGAATTGTTGGCGCGGGTAGAAGCAGCCCTAAAAATGGCTCGTCTTCGCCAGGAGGCAATGGAACGCGAGCAAGGGCTGCGAATTGAAGCTGAGGTAGCAAAAGCACACCTAGAGACTGTGATAGCTGGCATTCAAGACCAGTTCTTTGTGTTGGATCGAGAGTGGCGTTATACCTTTGTCAACGAACAAGTAGCAGAAATTGTGGGCATTCCAAAGGAAGAGTTGCTAGGTAGAATCATTTGGGAAGTGTTTCCCGATGTGGTTGAAAGCGAGTTTGATACCCAGGTTCATCGAGCGTTCGCTCAAAACACCGTTATTCAGTTTGAATACTTTTATCCGGCTTGGCAGCGTTGGTTTGAGAATCGCGTCTATCCCTTTGCAGAAGGAGTAAGCATTTTTGTGACAGAGATTAGCGATCGCAAACAAGCAGAAAAAGCACTTCGGCAAAGCGAAGAAAAGTTCCGCAACATGGCTGATAATGCCCCCTTCATGGTTTGGGTTACAGACACCAATAGCTACTGCACTTACCTTAGTCAAAGCTGGTACGATTTTACAGGTCAGAGTGAGGAAATGGGTCTGGGATTTGGCTGGTTAAATGCTGTGCATCCAGAAGATTACCATGATGTTAGGAATGTTTTTCTGGAAGCGAATAGCAGCTGCTCGGCTTTCCGTATGGAGTACCGCTTGCGGCGCAAAGATGGCAAATATCGCTCTTGCATCGATGCCGCTAATCCGTGGTTTGGAGTAGACGGTGAGTTTAAAGGTTACATCGGCTCAGTAATTGACATTACCGAACGCAAAGTCGCAGAAGCCGAACGCGATCGCCTCTTGGAACTTGAGCAAGCTGCCAGAACCGAAGCTGAAAGAGCCAACCGGATTAAAGATGAGTTTCTGGCGGTGCTTTCCCATGAATTGCGATCGCCTCTCAATCCGATTCTTGGTTGGGCGAGACTCTTACAAACTCGTGAGTTTGACGCAGTAGCTCTGAAGAAAGCGATCGCAACCATCGAGCGGAATGCTAAATTACAAGCTCAACTAATTGAAGATTTGTTGGATGTCTCTCGGATATTACAAGGCAAGCTCAACCTGAAGATGTTTCCTGTCAACCTAGTGCTTGTGATTGAAGGGGGATTGGAAACAGTACGTTTAGCAGCAGAAGCTAAAAATATTCAAATTCAAACCATACTGGATGCTTCTTTAGGACACGTTTTAGGTGATTCCAGTCGTTTACAACAAGTTATTTGGAATCTCTTATCCAATGCCGTTAAATTCACTCCTGAAGGTGGAAAAATTGATATTCAACTCGATCGCTTTGACACTCAAGCTCAAATTACCGTCAGCGACACAGGTAAGGGAATCACCCCTGATTTTCTCCCTTATGTATTTGAATATTTTCGTCAGGCTGACGGCACGACAACCCGAAAATTTGGTGGCTTGGGGTTAGGGTTAGCAATTGTCCGTCATTTGATAGAACTACATGGCGGCACAATTTTGGCAGAAAGTTTAGGTGAAGGGCAAGGAGCTATTTTCCGAGTCAGGATACCGCTAATTAAAAAAGATTTAACCCCAAAACAACACATAGATATTGCTGCATTAAATCCGGCTCTTTCAACTGAAATCCTTGCAGGTATCCACATCTTAGTTGTAGATGATGATGATGATAGCCGTGAATTCCACACATTTGTCCTAGAACAGGCTGGAGCAATGGTGACAGCTGCGACATCAGCAAAAGAAGCACTGCAAGTCTTGGCAGAGTCCGAGCCAGATATACTACTCAGTGATATTGGGATGCCAGAGACAAATGGCTATATGCTGATGCGTCAAGTTAAGGCATTGCAAGCAAACCAAGTCAAACAAATTCTAGCGATCGCTTTAACTGCTTATGCGGGAGAAATCAACCAGCAACAAGCACTTGAATCAGGGTTTCAAAAGCATTTGTCCAAACCCGTCGAACCAGAGGAGTTAGTGAGGGCAATTGTGACTCTAATTGCTAGAAGTGGGAATGTCTGAGTGTTCAGTTGCAATGCATAAATTGGGTAAAAGGTCAATACAGTTTAGTTAAGCCTTAATATCATGTCCGGTTAAACACTTGTCATTCCAAGCTAGGGCGTGTTTTCAAACTATTTATCTAACTCCTAACTCCTAACTCTTAACTCAGCACTCCTAACGCCTAATACCCAATACTTCTAACTTTCTGCTTCTTGCTCAGTTTCTAGAGATGCTGAAAAATAGTTATTAATCCAATTTAGTAAGGGTACTAGTGACACCAGCATACAAGCAGAGTAAAGATCGCCACCCCAACCCTCATGCAGCCACTTAAAAGCCCCTTCTTGACCTGTGCCGTGAAAGAAAGTCAGTAAAGTATTACGAATGATATTGGCACTGATACTAACGATCGCAGCCAGAGATAAAAACGATATAGTTGTGCGCCGCGATGACAAAGCATCTGTCCAATAAAGCAGCATCAAGCCAACGTAGAAAGTAGTAAACAACATTTTCAACCCTGCACAATAGGGAGCAACTTCTACAATCCGTCCTCCCACGTAAAGATTGATCTCATCTACGGTTACTTCCATACCAAATTGATTCAGTATGAAACCTGCTGTGCCAGCGATGAAGCTTTGGAGAGGCATGGTATAGGGAGCAATGAGATAGGGTAATGCTGTTGGGGTTGCTAAAAATACTAGTAGTAGGGGGAATCCTTGTAATCGCAAACCTGCTATTCCCTTAAACCACAAGCATAATCCGATTAATATAACGGGTAAGGAAAGGTTAACCCACTCTGTAACACCGCTAAGATAAAAAACTGCCCCGATTAACAATAAAACAGCGCCCAAAGGGTTGATGGTATCTGGCAAACGTTTCCACTTTTTCCGGTTTATCCAACCCAGATAAGCCGCAAATGGTAAACCAATAATCCCGTGGCTGAAATATTCGTGTTCTGTACTAATATTTTTGTGCAGCCAACCATCCAACCAGTGTAGCAATATTGGAGCATAAAGCAGCAGCAAAACGCCTACAATAGCTAGATTTAACAAGCCTGATGCGTTTATATTTTTAACCTGTTGCTGGAGTGCCATGATTTTCAGTATTAGTCATTGGTCATTGGTCATTGGTCATTGGTCATTTGCAAAGGATAAATGACAAAGGACAAATGTATGCACATTAAGTATGAATTAACTTCAGGCTACCACGCTGTCAAGGTTAGCAGGAGATAGATTATCTGCCTGATAACTCGTTGAGACTGCATTGGCGATCGCTGCTACAACTTCTTTAACTTGGCTACTACTCAAACCAGGATACATCGGTAATGATAATATCTGCTTTGACAACTTCTCTGCTTGGGGAAAATCTCCCGGTTGATAGCCTAAGTTGGTGAATGCTGGCTGGAGATGACAAGGAATTGGGTAATGAATGCCAGTTTGAATCCCTGCTGCTGTGAGTTTTTCTTGGAGTTGCTGGCGTTCGATTGGGCAAGAATCATCTACTTTAATCACATAAAGATGATAAACGTGTCCTGTGTCACTTTGATTTTCTATAGGGATAATTCCAGCAGTTGCCAAGGGTGCTAGTTCACGATCGTACTGTTGGGCAATAGTCAGGCGATCGCAATTCCACTGTGGCAAATATGGGAGTTTTTTGTGCAAAATTGCTGCTTGTAAAGTATCCAAGCGGCTATTCGTACCTGATTCTGTATGAAAATACTTTTGCGATGCACCATAATTTCGCAAGCGCACCATCTTTTGGGCTACATCTGCATCTTGTGTCAGCAGCATTCCTCCATCCCCAAATGCTCCCAAATTTTTGCTGGGATAGAAACTAAAAGCTGCTGCTATGCCTACTGAACCAGCGTGATATCCGTCTCTTTCGGCGAGATGTGCTTGGGCGGCATCTTCAAAAATTAGTAGTTTGTAGGTATCGGCAAATTTAACTAACTCGCGTGGTGATACCATCTGCCCATAGAGATGCACAGGGATAATTGCTTTAGTCTGAGGCGTAATTGCCTTTGCTGCTTCTCTTAAATCAATTAAAGCTGTTTGGCGATCGCAATCTACCAAAATTGGTTTAGCACCAGCGCGTAGCACCCCAATTAAGGTGGCGATAAAAGTATTTGCGGGTAAAATTACTTCATCGCCAGCACCAATATTACACGCTTGCAATCCCAGAGCGATCGCATCTGTTCCTGATGCCACACCAACTCCATAAGCTGTACCAGATACTGCCGCAAATGCTGCTTCAAAATCTGAGAGTGCTTGTCCTAAAATAAAATCTCCCCGTTCCAATACAGATTGGATTGCATCTTGTAATTGCGTTTGAATTGGTTCATGTTGTAACTTCAGGTCTACAAAGGGAACTCTAATAGTCATTTTATTCATTATCACTCGTCCTCAAAAAATGTTTCCTCGCATGGAAAAAATATAAAAATACGTACAATTTTCGGCGTGAAATTGTAATAGATTTAATCTATTGGATAAAGGCTTAGATCGATTATTTAGTCGGCTATGGGTAATTCAAAATCACGTCCTATTCATTCGATCGCCGGAAGTTGCCATCAGACTTCTCTGAAGCCGCCACTCTAATACCATTTTGGATTTTAGACTTTCCTACAGAACGCTACGTTTAGCTTGCTTCCCCGAAGAGCTAAGGCTACGCTCAGTCGAACGATTTTAGATTTTGGGAATCGCTTTCTATAGGATTATCATCTCTGGCTGCTAGCTGTTATCAGTAAAATATCTACATCTAATTACACTAATATAGGAATTGCTTTAAGTAAATTTACCGCGAATTACCCAGTGAAAATTTTCCCTTATATACATAAAGAATAAAGCTCCTTTGTATTGTGTCCTTAGCATTAGCTTACCCTGGCTGAATCCAAATCTAACGCAGTCTGATTGCAAAATATCAAGCGATAAGGACTACAACAGTGCTAAATAAAGAACATTCAGCATCAGTAACTAGGAACTAGCGGACACGACATCTCGGCTGAATGGAAGCGAGAAAAAAATTTTGCCCTAAATTTGTTTGTCGGGAGCAAAATTAGGGAATGCTTAAAAATAGCAATTGATAACCGAGAAATAGGACTTGGATCAATTACACGATCGAGAAATTATTAAGGTAGCAGTGGCAATGATAGAGCCTGAAAACAAATTATTTGCCCTAAAGGATGGTTGGGATTCTCATGAATCAAGAGAACAACAACGCCTCAAAGCTTTGTCGGATTTAGGTTTGCGGCAAGCAGAAACGATTCCGGTTTTTGAAGAAGCCACGCAGACTGCTGCCCATTTTTTGGAAGCACCAATTTCCATATTGGGATTTGTGGATCAAGAACGCCATTGGTTCAAATCGGCGGTAGGCTTATCTCGGCTGGGGCTAATGAATCATCTAGCACAAAGCCGCCAACTACTACGCCGGGAATCATTTTGCACTCAGGTAGTAGATAGCTTTCAAGTATTTGTAATTAATGATACACATAAACTTACAGATCCAGTACTTGCTAGCAGCAAGTTAGTGCAAGATTATGGTATTCGTGCTTATTTAGGAGCGCCATTGATTGATGCTGAGGGACATTGTTTGGGTGCATTGGCGGTGATGGATTTAATGCCGCGCAATTTTACAACCCGAGACATTGAGTTTTTACAAATCATCGCTCGTTGGAGCATGAGTGAATTTGAACGTAACCGACTCTTGCAAGGGAAACTCGAATCAAGCACTGCCAAGAACGTTCCGATATTTTCACTAAATGAAGAACGTAACACCGAGATTAAAATCACTGCATCCACTCAAGATAGCGACTCTGTTTCTACTAAGCAACTGAAGCTAGAACTTTTGAGTCAGCTAACTCAGGAGTTACGCACACCTTTAACATCCGTACTTGGTATGGCTAGTGTTTTAGGACGTGAGATTTATGGGCCTTTGACGACTAAGCAGAGAGAATATTTGGAAATTATCCAACACAGTGGTCGGTACTTACTTTCCCTAGTAAACGAAATTACCGAACTAGGAGCTATGGAGGAAAACTCAACTGTGCTAAATCTAGCTCCCGTGGATATTGAAATGCTATGCCAACAAGCTATCAATACTCTTGAAGAAGTAGCTAATCGCCGCGAGCAAGATATTCGCTTGTCTATAGAACCGGGTCGCAGTCGCATTTGGCCTTTAGATAAAGACAAGGTGCGGCAAATCCTCTATCACCTGGTTTTTAGTGTGATTCAACTTTCCGCTACAGGTAGCATTGTTCGCATTCATGTTTCTTACAAAGAAGATGCGCTCAACATTACTATTTGGGTTTCTCATCCCTGGTTAGGAGACGGCATAACCGAGGTCGATCCTTACTTCCGTCTCAATTCTTTGTCACTGCTGGAGCTTACAGGTGAGCTAGCAACTTACAATACTCATACAGAAAGACAAGAGCAACTAGATACTTCACCAGTAGCAGTGGACAATTCTAAAAACTTGAGGGATTCCCACTCAAATTTCTTTGCTACTAGTTCAGGTATAAATTTAGCTAAATCACATGGAAGTCTTTCTCGTGAAAGTTTGGGTCTGTTACTAAGTTGTCAACTGGCAGAATTGCATGGTGGACACATTTTGATTCAGGGTTCACCAGAATCAGGATATCGTTATGTGCTTTCTTTGCCACTGCAACTTGCGACTTCCTCACAAGCAATTAACGATGTCTAATCGTGGGGATTGGGGAAGGTGGGGTCCCCTCTGGAGATAAGGGGTAATAGAGATTGGGAAAGACGTATTTTCTATATATTTCATTAGTTCGTAGCGAATTTTCTGTGCGCTTCTGCGCTTACCTATGCTTTTAAATTTCAACCCTCAATTCGCCACCATTTTACGTCAAGCTGTACAAAGTATATGAAGAATTATCTTAACTTCCTATTGGCTGATGGCTAGGAATAGGAGCGCCATCACGGGATGTGCAATCTCTGTTATTACTTTTTTATAGCTATAGGCATTATGATCGATTCCAAGTTCTGCGTCGGCAGACTAATCGATCGCAATGTTTTTTATGAATTTAGTCTGGCAACGATTTACTCTATCAACTTTACCGCTCAAAGAATATCTTGCTACCAGTTATGTACACCGCTCTCTGGTGGGACTACTAAGTTCTTGGCGGCAAACTAGCATCTTACTCCAGTGGGGAGATGCGATCGCAGCAGCTTTACTTAGCTCAATATATGCTCTAGCACCTTTTGCTTCGAGTACGCTGGTAGGTTTTTTGCTGGTGGCTTGTGTCGGATTTTGGCTGTTGTTGACTTTATCTGATGAAGTAACACCAGCAAATGTCTCGTCAGTCACTCCGATTCACCTGCTGGTATTGCTCTACTGGGGAGTTGCCGCAGTCGCAACAGCATTATCACCAGTGAAAAAAGCGGCACTTAACGACTTGGGAACCTTGACCTTGTATTTGCTACTATTTACCCTTTGTGCCAGGGTATTAAGGTCGCCTCGTCTCCGTTCTTGGATTATCATCCTTTATCTGCACGTGTCGCTAATTGTCAGTGTATACGGGTTGCGGCAATGGTTTTTTGGAGCCACAGCACTGGCAACTTGGGTCGATCCAGAATCTCCTATGTCTAAGACTACAAGAGTCTATAGTTATTTAGGCAATCCCAACTTATTGGCTGGATACCTCCTACCGGCAGTAATTTTTAGCTTAGTGGCAATTTTTGCATGGCAAAGCTGGCCTAAAAAAGCTTTAGCATTAACAATGCTAATTGTCAATAGTTCCTGCCTAATTCTGACTTTTAGTCGTGGCGGTTGGATTGGACTAGTGGTGTCAATTTTAGCTGTGATGGCATTGCTAGTTTATTGGAAAAGTGTGGAAATGCCTCGTTTTTGGCGTACTTGGTCAATACCGATTGTTTTAGGAGGTTTGATCGGCGTATTGGTGCTTGCAGTGATATTTGTAGAACCAGTGCGACTGCGAGTTTTCAGTATTTTTGCCGACCGGAAAGATAGCAGTAATAATTTTCGCCGAAATGTCTGGGATGCTGTTTTTGAGATGATTCGCGATCGCCCGATTTTCGGCATTGGGCCTGGTCACGGCTCTTTTAATAAAGTTTATCCCCTCTACCAACGCCCTCGTTACACTGCTTTGAGCGCCTATTCTATATTGTTTGAAGTGACTGTAGAAACTGGCTTTGTTGGTTTAGCTTGTTTTCTGTGGCTAATAATTGTCACATTTAATACGGCACTTTTGCAAGTGCGACGATTGCGACAAATCAGAAGTGTAGATGGATTTTGGTTAATCGGAGCGATCGCTATTTTGTTGGGTATGCTAGCTCACGGTACTGTAGATACTGTCTGGTATCGTCCTGAAGTCAATACCCTCTGGTGGCTCATCGTTGCCTTAATTGCTAGCTACTGGACACCTTTAGCTCAAAACCAGGCAAATTCAACTAACTCAGAACCAGCAGTAAATTAACATGAATTACTTGTCAGTTGTTTTAGTTATGACAACTGACAAAAGAATTCAGGAGCCAGAATTCAGGAGTCAGAATTCAGAATAAATTGAGCCTTTAAGTCCCCACCAATATTTTAAATTTGGTGGTCAGCATGAATCCTTCACTGATTGACCCTGAGTGTAGACGAAGTGTTGATTCTGAGTTCTGGATTCTGAATTCTTCTTTAATAGCTTTTCATTGCCCGTTGAATGTCACGCTGGTCTTGTCGTCGTTTCAGGTCTTCTCGCTTATCGTGGAGCTTTTTACCTTTGCCAAGGGCTATACTCACTTTTAGCCAGCCTCGTTTAAGATACATTTTCAAAGGGATTAAAGTTAAACCCTGCTGTTCAACTTTGCCAATTAGCTTACGCAGTTCTTGGCGATGCAATAATAGCTTGCGTGTGCGTCGTGGTTCATGGTTAAAATATTGTCCACTAGCGTTGTAAGGCGAGATATGCACATTGATCAACCATGCTTCGCCATTGCGAAGCAAAGCATAGCCATCTTGGAGATTGACTTTACCCGCACGAATCGACTTCACCTCTGTTCCTGTCAACTCAATTCCAGCTTCGTAAGTTTCTAGAATTTCATACAAATAACGGGCTTGACGGTTGTCGCAAATAACTTTGTAACCTTCGTTCTTGTCGCTCATTGATAATTTTGTGTGCTTTAAATGTACCTAAAAAATTATTTGGATTGGCTTATGAATTATAGGGTGTACTTTAGAACCGCTATAAATGGAGAACTGTATATCACTAATTTAGCTTTTCTAAGTTCACAATTAAGGTTTTCTAGCAACTTATAAGTTAGCTGATACCAAAATCAAGACTTTCACTCCCTTTTTGCGTAAGTCCTGAAAAAGAATTGCGATGATGCTAGTGAACTTCATTCTGCTTGATTGATGAGTTGTTACAAATCACAAAGCTCTCTATAATACCTCCTAAGTACAGGGAGTCTAAGGTGCTTAAACTTCGTTAACCTTCCTAATGATTTAAGATTTTCTTTATAAATAAACCCTGAGAGCAGTAATTAGCTGGTAATCCTGTCATAGTATGAAACATAAGAACACTATTATTGTCTGTGTTCACTAATGGAGTACATAAAAGCAAATTTCTGAGTAAAAAAATGCTAGGGGTGTATTATCCATGCCCTTGACGATCCTTGTAGTGGATGATGATTTGGGCACTCGTCTGTCTGTTAGCGACTATCTTGAACTGTCTGGCTACTCAGTGATCACGGCTAATGACGGTCAAGAGGCTTTGTTTATGGTGGATGAGTATCATCCTGATTTGATTGTCACCGATATTGTGATGCCACGGATGAATGGCTATGAACTGGTGCGCCGGGTGCGTCAGCAACCAGTGTTTCGTTTATTGCCTGTGATTTTATTAACGGCACGTATTAAGACCCAAGAAAGAATTCTGGGCTACCAATCAGGGTGCGATTTATACTTACCCAAGCCTTTTGAACTGGAAGAGTTAGCAGCAGCAATCCGAAATCTTTTGGAGCGATCGCAAATTATCCAATCAGAGTATCGTTTTTCTCATAAAGACAGTTTAGGCATTTCCGGCTTGACAAAAGCAGGAGATGCCCATAATTCTTTGTCCACTCAAATTCAGAAACCCCATCTGCACTTAGCCCTAACTCATAGAGAACAGGAAGTCTTAGAGTTATTGACTCATGGTCTTTCTAATGCCGAAATGGGTCATCAGTTACACCTGAGTCCTCGAACCGTGGAAAAGTACGTTAGCAGTTTATTGAGAAAAACCTCAACCAGCAACCGAGCCGAATTAGTTCGTTTTGCGATGAAACATGGTTTAGTGGAATAAAAGTTAGGAGTTAAAAGTGAGGAGTGAGGAATTAAAACTCCAAACTCCTGTAGAGACGCGATTAATCGCGTCTCTACTTCTAACTCATAACTCTTCACTTTTAACTTTTGTGAGCAGACCTTCACAAGCATCGATCAGTAAATCAATAACCTGATTAAATCCCTCTTCACCACCGTAATAGGGATCTGGAACTTCCTTTAAAGTGTGTCGAGAGCAAAACTCGCACATCAAACGCACTTTATGCTGATATTGCTCAGTGGGATCGAGAGCGAGGATGTTCTCATAATTTTCTCGATCCATCGCCAAAATCAAATCAAAGTCTTGAAAGTCCGACTTTTGAAACTGGCGTGCTTGACCACGCAGTTTAATTCCCAACTTGTGAGCAGCCGCAGCACTCATGCGTCTGTCTGGTGGGCTACCAATGTGATAACTAGATGTACCAGCAGAGTCACAGAAGATGCCATCGCTCAAGCCAGCTTGCTCAATTAAATGATTCATGATATTTTCTGCCGATGGCGATCGGCAGATGTTACCTAAGCAGACAAACAGCAACTTGTAAGGCATGGATATTTTTTGTCCTTTGTCAATAGTCATTTGTCCTTTGTCGAATCACCAATGACCAATGACTAATGACTAATGACTAATGACCAATGACTAAAATCCAGGTAACTCTAACCCACTGGTTAATTCTTCCATACGTTCCCGCATTGTTGCTGTGGACTTGTTGTAGGCTTCTTTCATTGCCACTGTGACGAGATCAGAAAGTACTTCTGCACCTTCTGCTAAAGCATCTGGAGAAATTTCTACCCGCTTGGGTTCTTGGTTTCCACTGACAATCACCTTTACCAGACCACCGCCAGATTCTCCTTGAATCTCCATTTGCTCCAACTCTTCTTGGAGTCGCTTTGCGCCTTCTTGAACTTGCTGCGCTTTCTTAAAAGCTTCGGCTAATTCTTTCATTTTTCCTAAGCCAAAGCCGAATCCCTGTCCTTTTCCTGTCATAATTATTTATACGCGTGTGCGTTGAATAACAAATCAAATTCAATTATAGATGCGGTAAGTAATTTGCCTCTTTTTTTACCAATAATTAATGCATTCTGGGATTGGGCATTAGGAGTGCTGAGTGCTGAGTGCTGAGTTAGGAGTTAGGAGTTAGGAGTTAAGAGTTAAGAGTTAGGAGTTTTGTTTGTCACCTCATCTCCCTTGTCTCCCTTGTCTCCCCATTCCCCATTCCCCATTCTCTATCCACAAGCACCTTGAAACTCTCCGAGCATTTTGACTTCTGGCTCTAAATTAATAGACCAACGTTCTTGTACCTGATGTTGGATGTGGCGAATGAGACAGAAGATATCACTAGCTTTTGCTCCACCACGATTAACGATAAAATTAGCATGGAGTAGTGCTACTTGCGCTCCACCAATTTGGTAGCCTTTCAGACCAGTTTGTTCAATTAACCAGCCAGCACTGTAAGGTTTGGGGTTGCGAAACACACTGCCACAACTGGGGAAGTTGTATGGTTGGGTGCTTAACCGATGCTTTTTGTGTTCTTTGGTGATTGCGACAACTTTTGCAGGGTCTGCACCTGGGGCGAGTTGTAAGGTGGCTTGGGTGACTATGCGATCGCCACCTTGCAATAATGAAGTCCGGTAGCTATAACCTAATTGTTCAGGGGTAAGAGTTTCTAACGTACCATCGGGCGAAAGTACCTGGGCACTAACTAACATATCTGCAATACAGCTATTATGTGCCCCTGCATTCATCACCACAGCACCTCCGGCTGTTCCGGGGATACCAACAGCCCATTCCAATCCTTGCCACCCTAATTCTGCTGCCGCCCATGCCAAACTAGGAATTGATTCTCCGGCAGCAACGGTTAATTGACCGGTTTGGGGGTCAAAGTGGTTGAAGCGGAGATGACGAGTCGCAATGACTAAGCCTGATATACCACCATCGCTTACTAGCAAGTTAGAACCGGCTCCCAGTGTTGTCACTTTTAAATTACGTTCTTTGGCGTATTTAAGACTTGCTTGCAGTGCTTCTAAGTTTCGGGGGGCAACGTACAAATCAGCGGCTCCCCCAACTCTATAGGAAGTAAATGCTGACAAAGAAGCCTGGGACTTGATCGCACAATCAGTACTGGGTAAGTAAATTACTTCGCTCTCCACCGAATTAGCTGTTTGCTGTTTTTTGGTATTCAAAGCAGAAACTGTGCAGACGTTTCCAGCTGCCTGGGAAATGGTCATCTTTACTTTGTTTTGGTAAAATTTTTACATTAATTTACCGCAAAGATACGGTAATCGAATTTACACCGTTGCTAGAGGGGTACTTTGCTCAGAAATAAAACTTCGCAAAGTCTCCATTTAGGATGTGGCTTTAGCTGGCTCACAAAGTGTCGTAATTATTTCAGGAATCACCTGGTTCAAGTTTCCAGCCCCCAAAAACAGCGCCAAGTCTCCTGGGCGTAGTGTTTGTAGCAAGTACTCACACACTGCGGGTAAAGTTGGTTGATAAACTACCTGCGAATGCTGTTTAGCAATTTCCGCCGTTAGGCGTTCACCACTAATTTGCCCTAAATTAGGTTCGCCAGCACTGTAAATATCAGTCAACACCACCAAATCAGCATGGGTAAAGGACTCGGCAAATTCATCTAAAAAGGTCAGTGTACGGCTATAGCGATGGGGTTGGAAGATGGCAACCACTCTTTGCCCTGGTCTTGCCTGTAAACGGGCTGCGGCAAGAGTAACGCGAATCTCGCTAGGGTGATGAGCATAGTCATCAATGAAGGTAATGCCATTGACTTCACCTCGGAACTCAAAGCGTCGTCTTGCTCCTTCAAAGGTGGCGATACCTTTGGCAATTGCTCCAAATTCTAAGCCCAAAGCGCGACCAACAGCGACTGCGGCTAATGCATTGCTGAGATTGTGCCGACTGAGTAACCGCAAGTTCAACACGCCCAAAGCTGTGCCTCTTTCCCAAACCAAAGCCGTGGTACCATCAGCCCGATAATCAATATTGGTGACGGTATAATCAGCGTCCGTATCTGAGTGTAAGCTATAACTGATTGTGGGTTGCAAGCGATCGCGCACTGTCGCACAGTCAATGCTACCTATTAACGTTTTACAACCTTTAGCAAATGTTTGGAAGATGTCAATGACTTCTTCTAATGTATCGTAATGGTCAGGATGATCGAGTTCAATATTGGTAATGATGCCAATTTCGGGAGCGTGTTTGACCAGAGAACCATCTGATTCGTCTGCTTCGGCTACCAAATATTGGCTTTGTCCCAATCGAGCATTGCCAGACCAAGCATTGACTTCGCCACCTACTAAAATCGTTGGGTCTAGACCTGCTTCTAAAAGCATATAGCCAATCATACTACTGGTTGTAGTTTTGCCGTGTGTTCCCGCCACTGCAATACTGTAGTAATCGGCAATTAAAGCTGCTAGTACATCTGAACGATGTAAGATAGGACAACCTAATTCTAGGGCTGCTTTGTATTCTAAATTGTTAGTGTTAATTGCTGTTGAACAAATGACTTGAGGCAGTTTTGACTTAGTATCAGTAGGTAATTCTTCTTGTGAATTTAATACTACTGCATTCGCCAATAGCTGAGGGCGAAAGAATTCAAGATTGCTTGCCTCTTGTTTACCAAAAATATGAGCGCCGATAGATTCCAACTTGTGCGTAATATGGTTTGGACGAAGATCCGAACCTGATACTGGAAATTGACGCTTTGCAAGAACGTATGCCAGAGCAGACATACCTATGCCACCAATACCAATGAAATGAAATGGTCTACCACTAAAATCTACAGAATTAGTCATTTATTGCTCCTCTTACACCACACCACACCATAATCACAAATGACACGCGTATCATAACAGGAATTTGATTTTTACCGTAACTACTCCTGTATCATGTTTATGTTTGATGCCCAAATGATATTTCTGCTCTGGTTTTCATGGTTCAGAATGATTTTACCTTGGTTGGAGGTTTTTGCTATTTCTGAACTGTTCTTAAGATTATTCTGAAAATTTTGGCCGCATCGGGAAAGAAATTCTTGTAATGTCAAATACATATTTTTCGCTACCTTACTGGAATTGGCTACATAATACATTGTTTAGTGAAACTAATTTGAAATTGCATCAAGTCTAAGCGTGAATTGAGTACAATAGTACATTGGTAATGAAACTATTTTTCAATTGCATAAAACCCAGGCTTAACTGGATGGAGCAACTAGCAATTTTTGGTGGCACATTCGATCCAATTCATTGGGGACACCTGCTCGTAGCCGAGACAGCTTTGCATCAAGTATCCCTTAGAAAGGTAATTTGGGTGCCATCCCTAAATCCTCCTCATAAAGAAGCAGCTTTGTTTGAGCATCGCGTGCAAATGCTGCAATTAGCCATAAAAGATAACCCAGCGTTTACTGTCTCACTCGTGGAGACAAAGCGCTCTGGGATTTCTTATGCCATTAACACCCTGATTGACTTATCTACTTGTTACCCAAATACTCACTGGTACTGGATTGTGGGCTTAGATACTTTCCAAACCTTACCCGGTTGGTACCGTGGACACGAACTAGCACAAATGTGTGATTGGTTAATCGCACCCCGACAGCTAGGTGGTGAGACTATAACTCAAAGCAAATTAATCTGCAAGCAAGTGGAGCAACAACTTAGGGAGCAGTCTACTACCATTCACTGGCAACTCTTGAATATACCTTTAGTAGGAGTTTCGTCAAGTCTAATTCGCAAATTTTGCCGCGAACGGCAGTCAATTCGTTATTTAGTGCCGGAATCGGTCAGATCATATATCACTAACAACAATCTCTACTCTTACAAATCTGAATAAATTATGTGTTTTTTTATTGATCTAACACTTTATGGTTAAAACTGCCCCCCCCCTTTGCGATATGATTGGGGTCAACGATATCAACATATAAGCATAAATACAGAGGGCAAGACACTGTGATTAGAGTTGCAATCAACGGTTTCGGGCGGATTGGACGTAACTTTGCGCGTTGCTGGGTTGGTAGAGAGAATAGTAAAATCGAGCTTGTCGCTATTAATGACACTTCAGACCCTAGAACCAATGCTCACCTGCTAAAGTATGACTCAATGCTAGGGAAGATCAAAGGTGCTGAGATTAGTGCCGATGATAACTCTATCATCGTTAACGGTAAGACGATTAAGTGCGTATCCGATCGCAGCCCAGAAAACTTGCCCTGGAAAGATTGGGGAATTGACCTAATTATCGAAGCAACCGGGGTATTTACTAGCAAAGAAGGAGCGCTCAGGCACGTAAATGCTGGAGCTAAGAAAGTTCTGATTACCGCTCCTGGTAAAAACGAGGATGGGACTTTTGTGGTTGGTGTAAATCATCATGACTATGACCACAACAAACACCACATTATCAGTAACGCTAGCTGTACTACCAACTGCTTGGCACCAATTGCCAAGGTGTTGAACGATAGGTTCGGCATCATCAAAGGTACGATGACCACCACCCACAGCTATACAGGCGATCAGCGCTTGCTAGACGCTTCTCACCGGGATTTGCGACGGGCGAGGGCCGCAGCGATAAACATTGTACCCACCTCTACTGGCGCAGCAAAAGCAGTGGCGCTGGTTATCCCAGACCTCAGAGGCAAGCTAAATGGCGTTGCCTTGCGCGTACCAACCCCGAACGTCTCAATGGTAGATTTCGTAGTTCAGGTTGAGAAGCGTACTATTACTGAAGAAGTTAACCAAGCTCTTAAAGATGCTGCCGAAGGTCCACTTAAAGGTATTTTGGCCTACAGCGAACTAGAACTGGTATCGTCTGATTATCAAGGTCACGATGCTTCTTCGATTGTCGATGCTAACTTGACTTTGGTCTTAGGTAATGACTTAGTGAAAGTTATGGCGTGGTATGACAACGAGTGGGGTTACAGCCAACGAGTCTTAGATTTGGCAGAATTGGTAGCTGAAAAGTGGCAATAATTAGTCATTGGTCATTGGTCATTGGTCATTGGTCATTGGTCATTGGTCATTGGTCATTGGTTTTACACAAAGGACAAATGACAAAGGACTATTGACCAAAGTGTTGAAATCCCTGGCTAAGATTCAGAACTTGGTCAGGGAATTTTTTTTGTTCGTCGTGCAATAATACTGTTGATCCAGCTGTAATTTTACCTGCGATCGCAGCACCTTCTCCAAGCTGTTGCACTAAGGCTGATGCTAATTCTTGTGGTAAGCACAGCACTAATTCAAAGTCTTCGCCACCATACAAAGCATATTTTAGCGCTTGATCTGGTGGCAACCACTGGTTAAAAGTTTTTGGTACGAGAATTTGTCTGTATTCTAAGACTGCGCCAACGCCACTGGCGCGGCAAATTTGGATTATCGCGTCTGCCAAACCATCGCTGCTATCCATACCAGCAATGGGCATGGGGCATGGGGATGCTGAGATTTTTTTGAGGATTGGTAAGACATCTAATCGTGGCTGTGGTCGTTGGTGGGCGCGGATTAGAGCGGTGCGTTCTGCATCTTTGAGGTTATGGGCTAATTCGGGATGCAAGAGGAGTTCTAAGCCAGCACGGGAGGCTCCATGAACGCCTGTAACGACGATCGCATCTCCCACAACCGCAGCAGAACGGCGGATAATTTGACTGGGGTTAACTTGACCAAAAGCGGTAATTGCCAGAGTAGTTACAGGCGATCGCACAATATCACCCCCGACAATTGGTGTATTGTATTTTTGCAGACATTCTGTCATTCCCTGGTACAATCGCTCAACCCAACTCACCTTCACTTCACCAGGTAATCCCAATCCGACAGTGATTCCCAATGGCGAAGCACCCATTGCGGCTAAATCTGATAAATTGGCAGCAGCAGCTCGCCAGCCAGCATCTTCTGGAGAAGTGGTGAGGTTGCTAAAATGTACGCCATCAACCAGTACATCTGTTGTCACCACCAAAGATTGCCCTGGTACAGTTTCAAGTACTGCGGCATCATCGCCGATAATTTCTGAAGTACAGAAGCGCTGCAATCTTTTTAAAAGACCTTGTTCACCAATATCTTTTACTTGTTGAGAAGATAACTCACTGTTCACAATCGGTTTTCCGTGTTGCAATACTCCAGACAGTTTTAAGTTGAGCAATTAGATAAGAAAGCTATCGATCCATTAGGGCGCTGATTAGAAGAAACAAGCACTCCTTACGATAGCTATATGGAAATTGTACAAAGCCTGGTGGGAAAAATGGGTGTGTTTGGCAAGCCTCAACAACATTGCTTAATGAAACGCTGCACTAAATCGTGTAACGGCTCTTGATTGCGCTAGAAATTGGTGTAGCACGGGCGAGGTGTTTGCACTTCGCCAAACAATTGCTAACTTGATATAGAGCGTTTGGTCTTCGAGCGGTTTGTAGACAACCCCTGCTCGTTGCAAATTCTGGAGTGAAGCTGGTTATGAAAATCCTCACTCTTGATTTTTAACTTGCTGAGAAATCCACTGCAAGTAGGCTTGAGAACCGGCAACAATTGGTAAAGCAATAATTTCTGGCACTTCATAAGAGTGCAGTTCCTTAATTTTGGCCTCCATTGCCGGAAATTGCGCCAAATCAGTTTTAATCACTAATTGCCATTCTTGCTCTTTATGCAGTTTCCCTTGCCAGGTGTAAATTGAGTGGATTGGTAACAGACTTACACAAGCAGCGAGTTTAGCTTCCACAAGGGCATTTGCAATTGTTTCTGCCTCCTGGATGTTGCCAGTTGTCACCAATACCACACCATAGCTAGCAGGTGTCTCCATAACCTCTACACCGTCGTAGACAAAGAATAGACCTGACCATCAATCAGCAGTCGTGTAATGCCCTTAGCTTGCAAATGAGTCCGAGCCTTATGGAGCATTTTACTATCTGGAACTTTAATTACGCGATCGCGCTTAGTAGAAAAACGCTTCGCCACGCGATGGTTATCAAACACCGGCAAAGTTCTTTGCTGAGTTTCCAGGCTGGGAATTTGCCCCAAGTCACCAAAGTCCTTCAGAGGTCGGGTAATTAATTCTGAGGAACGGTCAATAACCAAATAGCAAGTTTTCGGCAAATTGGCTATCGACAGAGGTAAAACTTGAACTGATGCTTCACCTGGTCTGCGTTTTGTAACTAAAGGTCTTTGGTCATCTAGGTCATCATCATCAAAATCTTCTTCCTCAAAATCATCATCTTCTAAATCATCATCTAAATCATCCAAATCCTCGGATTCGTCGAGCAAATCTTCGCCCAGCATCTGTGCGATGACAGCCGCTCCTGGATGTTCATTTTTGAGCGGTGGGATAGGGATGCTGACTATTTCCGGCAGCTTTGGCTCTGGAGTTTCTAATTTCTCTGTAACTCGGAGTTTGGGTTTTTCCGTCGCCGAGGGACGACGCCTGACCCGTCTACTAGCAGCAATTGACTCCGCCGTTTCCTCTGAGAAAAGTTCCTGCTCTACATGAATTACCCGACGTGGTAGTGGCTCAACCTTTGGCACTTCCACAGGTAGGCTTTCGATGGGTGGAACTTCTATCTCCGGCTCTGGTTGACTTAGTAGCGGTAACTGCTCGTAGCTTACCTGCGCTCTCCCTTCAGGAGTTCTTGCAGCCCGCTTTAAAGAGACTAAGTATTCATACTCATCCTCTGGCAAAGTGCTTTTGAGCAGACGACTAATTGTCGAGTTACTCACACCATAGCGGTCTGCTAAAGTTGAGGTTGTTTCGGCAGTCTCTCGATATAACTTCAGAATTTCTTGCTTGTCAGAGTCTGTTAATTTTCTCACGGTAGATACCAAAAATCTTTACTAAGCTCGTTTCCGTCCACTGGTACGCCGTGTTCGTCTTAGTGATGCGTCATATTCTAAGACAGCGCCCATGCCAAATAACACTCCACTAAACACCCAAAACACCTCTAATATCTCCCCACTTTGATAATTGGGGCCTTGGGCGTATTTAAACCACATATCTGCAATGTAGAGCGAAAAGGCCGCCGCCGCAATCATTCGCCAAGACTGGGAAACTCTTCCCCCCCAAAAGGCTAGTAGCAGAGTGGTAGCAATAATTAACAAAACTACATCGCTAACTACGTAAAACCAATTCAAAATAGCGACTAGCAGTTCTGAGGGTGTTTCCTGTTGCATAGAAATCCACCACGCCAACAAACTACCGAACACTGCAATTGCTAATACAATTAGCCACTGCCATTTTTCCAGATTGATTCGCCTGGAAGCCACAGCTAAAATCATGCCCGCGCCAAGTAATAGATAAGTCAGTACAAAAAATATATCGCCTACAGACACATCCGGTTCATCTTTTAAAACTATTTCGGTATACCCGAAAATTATCCCTCCAACGAAATAGGAAAGCATACCTAGCCCAATTAAGAGCCAAACATTCCGGCCACTGACGATTTGCGGACTCAGCCAGTTCCTCAAGCATAAGATACTGGCACCCAAATAAGCTAAAGCTTCAAAAATATTTGTACCAATCACATACCACTCGGCTCGGCTTTCTATGCCATCTGCTCCGGGAACTTTGGCACTAAATAACAAAAAGTATAGCAGCGCTAGCACGGCCCAGCCAATATTAGCTAAGACAATGTTCTGAGTGGTGAAAATGGATTTAGAAAGGAACGAATTCTCGTAAGAGTTATTCATAGGACAAGACTTATGTAGATGCACTCTGGCAGTATTTTGAGTTAAAGGACTGTATATCTAGTACTTTATCTGCTAGGTAATTCACAATCGGATGCCAAAAGCAAGTGCCAGTGGCAGGAATTTTGTGAAATAATTTCCCTGCTACTGCCATAGTTTACCTAGTGGCGATTGATTTAGCCAAGCGATAAATAGCGATCGCTCGGCTTCTGGCATATCTTCTAGCTTATAAATCACTTGTTTGGTAAAATTAGCGTTGCCAAAATAGCCCTTTCCTAATCGATGCAGTTCTTGTAATAAAATAACTACATGATTTTCTTGCCAATCAGGTATTTTGGCTGTCGGCAAAGGATTAGTAGATATCAAATATTTAACGGCTTCTAGGGAGGATGCTTGGGGAAATTGCTTCTGCTTGAACACCTCCGCAATATCTTTTTCAAATAATGCAGCTTGCCTAGCACCTAAAAACTCTTCAATATCGATAGAAACACCTTGCAATAGCAAAATACCGGCTTGGATTAAAATCGCCGTTTTGCCATGACCACCTGTGTCACTATCCAGTTGCTCTAAACGGATTTTACCCCAAACGCTAAAGCGTTCGGGTTCTTCGAGTAAAACACAGGCTTTACCTCGGTTATCCGTTAATTCTCTCCATAAGGCTCTAGCCTCTTCTTCTTGACTAGCTTTGAATACGCTAATCAAGCGAAAAGTTTGCCCTTGATAACTGAGAATCGGCACTTGCTGATCCTTTTTTGGGTGCTGAATGCTTGATATTTCAACATCCTGCCGTTTGAGAATAAACATGGCACTAGCAAATAACTCCTCACAGGGGCACTCTTAATATGGAATATATAATGGCATTTGGCAGTATCGCCAAGGCTGAAATTACCTAGCATACTGTGGAAATGAGCCTAGCGATCGCTAGATTCTTCCCGAAGGTAGCCGCCCAGAGGACGTTAGCGCTAACAGGCAAATAACCCCTTGACAACTCAATATATCTAAACCAATACCCCATCTGTTTCGTTTTCGGTGTAAATTGACTAACTAGCGACTAGCATCTTAGCCTTGCTAGTAGTAAATCTGCAATTTTTGATTGCTTGTTGGTAGGTGAAGACGATATAATAATGTAGGTGACTCTTTCGGGAGCCATGATTTTGTTTTGGGCGCGTAGCTCAGTGGATAGAGCAATTGCCTTCTAAGCAATCGGTCGCAGGTTCGAGCCCTGCCGCGCTCGTTTTAACTTAATATGAACCCTCAAGCACGGTGAAGTGATATAATCATTTTATTGGTTGAGGGTTCGTTATTGCTGCATCATACCAAGAACAAAGGCGATATTGCTGCTACCAAAGCGATCGCGGATCTAAGGCTTAAAGGATACTTGATTCTGACACCACTTGTTTGTGAACATTTACCTTTTGATTTTGTTGCTTACAAAGACGATAAATTTTATAAAATACAAGCTAAATATGCTGGAGATAATAGGGTAGTAAACAAAACTATTTGGGTAGATAAAAATGGTACTCATCAGAAGAAGTATAAAGTAAATGACTTTGACTTTTATGCTGTTTATCTACCTGACATAGATAAAGTTGTTTATCCATCAATTAGCTTTAATGGTTGCTATATAACTACCCAAATACCTAATTCACCTACACCCTTTTATTGGTGGGAAGATTTTACAGATTTTACTGAAGTAGCGTCTAAGCGAACCTACAAGGAGTTTGGCGTTGACTTAACAACCAGAAAGGTTAACCCAGACTCTAGAATTCATACCAGAAAAGTAGAAAGACCATCAAAAGAAGAACTAGGAAAACTAGTTTGGGAAAAGCCAACCGCACAAATTGGCAGAGATTTTGGCGTATCTGATAAAGCTGTAGAAAAGTGGTGTAAAGCTTATGGGGTAGAAAAGCCACCTAGAGGGTATTGGGTGAAGAAAGCTTATGGGAAAGTAGAAGGACAGTTAACAATCCATGACGAAGATTGAAACTTATTAGTCTGCTCAAAAAAACTAAATAAATGAAAACTTTTTTATATACATCAGATATTCCATCTAATCGGAGTGAGGTTTTAGACTCCCTTAAGGGACTTACGATACTTAATTTGACTAGATATAGTTGGGAGCCACCTGATAGGGCGGTTCTGGAATACGACATTGAAGCAAAAGAAGTTTTTTCACTGACAGCCGGCTGTCTTATCATGAGCTTTGACTCAGGGCTAGTTATTGGATATGGAAGTCAACCATCAAAAAACTCAGTTACTATCTGGGTTGAGAAAAACGAGGCTGGTGAAAAAATTGAAGAACTAGCTGAAGAAGATAACGAGCTTTATCCAGTAGATGCAACAGATGCAGTGTACAGTAATAACTTTTGGGCTAGGTTTGTAGGGCAACGTATATCAAATATAACTATCTTAAAAAGAAGCTACAGCAGCGCACTATATGCAGATATTGCAAATGAAATTGGATTACTGTTTGAGGTAGAAGATGGGAGTAAATTTATCGCTTCTCACGGATTACATGACGATTCGGATGACTTTTCGGTAATTCAGGAATCACAGATTGATAATGAAATTCGTAATCA
>NZ_JABXKI010000261.1:30046-32300 GCF_017115095.1 Nostoc sp. NMS4
AAAAGCCCGTGACGAGGATTGAACTCGTGACCTCACCCTTACCAAGGGTGTGCTCTACCACTGAGCCACACGGGCAAAATACAACTTTGATTTTTCAGCTAGAAGTTAAAATGCTGGGAGTTTTGATGCTAACCCAGTCATTATAACTTATAACTTCGCAAGTGGTGGGCCGGGCTGGATTTGAACCAGCGTAGGCGTAAACCAACGGATTTACAGTCCGTCTCCATTAACCACTCGGACACCGACCCGATTTGTCTCACGATTAATAATATTAGCACCATGTTTTATAAATAGCAAGTGTTTAGAAAAAATAACTTGTAGGTAGAGACGCAGTTTTGTTGCGTCTCTACCATATATAAAAAATACTAGTTACACACTCATCTCCAGCATTCGTTGCATTGGTCGCAGTGCAGCAAGGCGAATATCCTCTGACATGGTAATTTCGGGAGTGCGATTTTTCATTGCCCAGTAGAGCTTTTCTAGTGTGTTTAACCGCATAAATGGACATTCGTTACAAGCGCAGTTATTCATCGGCGGGGCAGGGATGAAGTGCTTGTCAGGAGCTAGTTTTTGCATTTGGTGAATGATTCCCGGCTCTGTGGCAACGATAAATTCTTTGGTGGGGCTGCTTTGACAATACTTGAGTAAGGCGGCTGTGGAGCCAATAAAGCTGGCGTGGCGCAATACACTACTTTCACATTCTGGGTGGGCGATCGCCTCTGCTTCGGGATGGGCAATTTTTAACTGGACAATTTTCTTTTCCGAAAAGGTTTCATGGACAACACAGCTACCTTGCCATAGCACCAAATCTCGTCCAGTCTGTTCCATCACATACCGCCCCAAATTCCGATCTGGGGCAAAAATAATTGGCTGTTCCTTCGGTATCTGCTCTACAATTTTCACAGCGTTGGAGCTGGTGCAAATAATATCGCTCATCGCCTTGATATCAGCAGAACAGTTGATGTAAGACACCACCAAATGGTTCGGATGCGCTGCTTTAAAAGCTGCGAATTTATCTGCTGGACAACTGTCTGCTAAAGAACAACCAGCATTCAAATCTGGTAAAAGTACTAATTTATCGGGATTAAGTATCTTTGCTGTTTCTGCCATGAAGTGAACACCAGCAAAGACAATCACATCCGCATTGGTTTTTTCGGCCGCTCTTGCCAGTTGTAATGAATCCCCAATAAAATCGGCAATATCCTGAATATCTGGCTCTTGATAATAATGTGCGAGGATAACTGCGTTGAGTTCTTTTTTGAGACTCTGAATCGCGGCAAACAAATCTAGTGGTAGTTCACCCAGTTGGGTGTTTTCTCGTTGAGCTAGTGCAGTAGTAAACACAGTTTAGGGGTGCTTTATGTTGCAAATGTATGTCCTGTGGATTCAATTATAGTAGTTTTTACCAAAAATAGTGGACGGTTGATATTTTGGGGTTGTGTCCAAATCGGGCTGAGTTTCATATCCTGGAGATAGACGGCAAGGAAAGTGGCATGACCAGTCAGAAAACTCAATCGATAAACCTCAAAATTGCTGTAGTTGGAGATATTCACGACCAATGGGAAGTGGAAGATGGCGTTGCACTCAAGCATTTGGGTGTTGACTTAGTGCTGTTTGTCGGGGATTTTGGCAACGAGTCGGTGGAAGTGGTCAGAGCGATCGCATCTCTCGATATTCCCAAAGCAGCCGTAATGGGCAACCACGACGCTTGGTACACCGCCACCGAATGGGGACGCAAAAAGGCTCCTTATGACCGCTCTAAGGAAGACTGGGTACAGGAACAACTCGATTTATTAGGCCTGTCCCATGTCGGTTACGGTAAGTTGGATTTTCCCGCTTGGAATTTAACTGTCGTGGGGGGTCGTCCCTTTACCTGGGGTGGGCCAGAGTGGAAATTCGCGGAAATCTGTCAAGAACGTTACGGTGTGACGAGTTTGGAAGAATCTGCCGATCGCATCGTGAAAGCGATCAAAAGCGCCGCTTACGAGACAATTATATTTTTGGGTCACAATGGGCCTAGTGGGTTAGGCGATCGCCCCGAAGACCCCTGTGGCAAAGACTGGCACCCAATTGGCGGTGATTTTGGCGATCCAGATTTTGGCGAGGCGATTTCTCAAGCCTTGACTGCTGGTAAAACCATTCCCCTGGTGACATTTGGTCACATGCACCGAGATTTACGCCATACCAAGAAGGTGCAGCGCAAACCCATCTTTAGAAGTCCAGAGGGGACAATTTACTTAAATGCGGCTAGTGT
>NZ_JABXKI010000209.1 GCF_017115095.1 Nostoc sp. NMS4
TTGGAGATAGCCGTGAAGGTTGGGTTGAATCATATCAAACCCTATTAGAACTCTCTACTGATGAACAATTTTCAGCAGAAGTTGAAGTATTAGTTGATATCAGCGATGTAAGAAAAGCTGGAGAAACTCTCAACGGTTTTGGAGGAGTTGCGAATCCGGTAAAATTGCCTGGACTTTATCAGCGTTGTGCCTCCATCCTCAATAAAGCTTTAGGACGACAATTAAATTCAGTTGAATCCTGTCTATTAATCGATCAAGCTGCTGTCACAATTGTTGCAGGTAACATTAGGCGATCAGCTGGCATGAGACAAGGTTCTAGCGAAGATAGTTTGTTTGCTGATGCCAAAGATAACTTATGGCAGCAAGATGAAAATGGCAATTGGCGAATCGATCCAGAGCGTGATGCTCTCAGAATGGCAAATCATACGAGAGTTTTTCACCGCAAGCCCACCTTAGAAGAATGTGTTGGTGCTGTCCGCAAACAATATTATAGTGGCGAGGGAGCGATTCAATGGGCTGGTGAAGCCGTGGCGCGATCGAACATTGATTTGCTACCAACTCCTAACTTAAAAATTGAGTTCTTGCAAGCTTACGAACAAGGAACAGCAAAACAGTGGTTAAAAAAACATTATCCAAATCTGGATGCTAATGAGTTAGAACATCGTTTAGCTCGTTACGCTTTAAATCCGTGTGGTAATTGATTTTGCCTCACGTTAAAAACCTCGCAAAAACGGGGAAAGCTGAGATGCTAATCCCGTGGTAATCAAAGGAATTAAAAAGCCTTTGACACCGTACAGCGTAGAGAGTGAAACTAGATTACATCGAAAATTTGTGTCTAGAATATAATCTCTCCAAGAGTGCGGGGGCGGATGTGAAAAACACTTTTATTATCTGAAGTCACATCTGCAAAAGGTACGCGGAGCTACTGCAAATAATCAAGCAGTAGAACTAGGGGATAAAAAGCCTCTAGGGTAACAAATCTGGAAATCATCGGTAGTAACTTCCACTGCAATTTGTCAGAGGTTCACCTTAATCAAATCGACCCACATAACTACAAAGAACAAGAGGAGGCTTTCACTGCTGGGGCGTTATCTGTAGCAGCACTTTTAAATCACAAATTCCTGGAACCACGCTATCAATACAGCCGTGAATTAGATCCGATTGTGGGAGTTTCTTTTACAGGTTTATTTGATTTCTTTGTCCATGCTTTTGGTGTTGATTGGCTGCGCTGGTGGGAAGCAGGAAGACCCGCAACTGCACAAGGATTAGTTTTCAAGCGTGAGGAAGAGAAATACCTAAGTTCCTGGAGAGATATTGTACATCGGGTAGTTTGGGATTATTGCGATCGCCACAATCTCAAACGTCCAAATCGTTGTACCACAGTCCAACCCAGTGGCACTAAGGCTTTATTAACTAACGCTAGTTCAGGGTGGCATCCCCCGAAAGCCCAAAGATTTATTCGCCGGATCACCTTCGGGAAAAATGACCCAGTAGCCTTAGCTTGTATTGACTATGGTTATAACGTCATTCCGTCTCAATCAGATAAAGATGAACACGGCAATTTGCTTAACGATCCCTTCGATCCACGGGTGAGTGAATGGTTAGTAGAAATCCCTGTTTCTGTAACTTGGGCTGATTTACCAGGGGCTGATGAAATTGATGTTTCTAAATTTTCAGTCTTAGCCCAATTTGATTTTGTCCTCCAGGTTCAACGTTGGTACGTGACTCACAACACATCAGCTACTTTAGAACTGCGTTCTGATGAAATCGAACCTTTGGGACAGCGTATTTACGAAACCATTCAGAATGATCAAGGATATATTTCAGCAGCTCTTTTAGCCCGTTTTGACGATTTGCAATCATTCCCACGTTTGCCGTTTGAACCAATAGATAAATCAACCTACGATCTCTTAAATCAAGAGGTGAAAGCGCGGCGCAAAACAGATGACTTCTGTGCAGTACTAAGTCGCTACGATTTAGGCGAAATGACAGAGGCTGGCCCTAGTGGTTGTGATTCTGATAAGTGTATGTTTCCCGATCAACAACCAAGCTAGGCGAAGTGACTGCGGAGTAGGGAGATGAGGGGGATGAGGGAGACAAGGGGACAAGGAGATAAACAAAACTCCTAACTCCTAACTCTTAACTCCTAACTCCTAACTCCTAACTCAGCACTCAGCACTCAGCCCTCAGCACTCCTAACGCCCAATGCTGTAACACGTTACGATCAATTAAAAAGTAATAATTTTTTACGGCAGTGCCAGGAGTCTTTTTATGTTCATTGATGAATTGTCACCTATATTCAGAGAATTTACTCAGCATCCAGTCTCATTTGTGGGTGGGTTTTTCTCTGGTGTGCTTCGGCTTAATCTCGCAGACGATCCGGTTAAAAGCTGGCTAGATAAACAGATCCGCTCAAATAGTTACACCAGCAGTACTATAACGGATGCACATAACGGCAAAGCCACTGGCCCTCAGCAGATTTCGATTGACTAAAAACGTCAACCATACATAGTTGATTGAATTTACTAGAAAACAGGAAGTCAGTGCTGCTGTTGGTAGCACTGACTTCTACTTTCTACAATAATTATTTTATTTTTTGGAAGCTATAGCCGTAGTCAGATAGATTAGGACAGTATTGATTGCTCAAAGCCTTGAAGTAACTGATTTTTTACTCAGCACTCAGCTATACTTACTGGTTGATTGGCACTCTGAGCATGAGCGCACCCACTTGGTCAGGTGTGGGGCCGGGCTTGAAGTTAATGTGGCACAGGGCGCACTCTGCCCGAAAGTTGCTGAGGGGAATTGAGCGTCTATAGTACCATTTATTGTCCACACGCTGAACAGATGTGTATGCCTGTCCTGCGAGTGCCAGTGCGTTTGCCTGACGCTCGAAGTTGTCGCTGGGGCGATCGCTTTCCTTAAGCGGGCCAACAGTGCCGACTAACCGCATATCCTGGTTGCGATCGTTAAATATCAGCGAGATGGACTGCTTACCTTGCTCCACGTTATCCGCCGTCGTCTCGTCGAACTCCTGCGTCAGCGCTGCAAACAATGTGTTGAACATGAGATCGCTCGTCTGTTGAGCGATCGCAACCTGCCCAGTTGGGGGTGGATAGTCAAAAGCACGGGCAATTCCCGTGAAACTAAAGCCGATGACGAGCATCAACACAAAAATTCCATAGCTGACTAGCTTTTTCAGACGCATTCTCTTAACTCCTTTGGTTTTGTATTGTTCCTGACTCATATCAATCCTGTGTGAAGATACATATAACAAGACCCCCATGTAGTCTCCCCAATTACTTGAGGGAACAGCATAGCTGGGGGTAAATATATACAACTTCACAAAGAAACGATATCCGCAACTTTGCATCACGGATGGAACATTTACCTAAGAAGACTAGAGGTTAGAGGGCAGAAAGGAAGAATTTATTTTCTATCTACTATATAAAGTATGTTCGCGTAGCACCTCGTATAATCTTATCATACTGATAGGGAAAATACTAGTATAAAATTCAGTAAATATAACTACTATCTCAATTAATAAGACTTGGGGCTTAATCAAGTGTTAAAGGTAGGCAAACTTCCGCCCTACTGTAGTAGTGGTCTAGCAAGTCAAAAAGCAATTTAGGTAGCAAAAGCTTGAATCGACTTCCAGATGCGCTAGTTGTAATGCGATGCCTACGGTGGGCAAAGCCTACGCCAAGCAACTGAAGTGATAGACTAGGATTAAAGCCCCCCTTAGCCTCACCCAAGGAGGGCAACAAATTGAGTTCGCTAACACTGGCTTATAATTAATTGTGGAAATTATTCATCTGACGATGGTAAGCTTAGTAAGGCAATAGCTGGAAAATGCCAGTGCTAAACAATTCCAGGGACTTAGCGTAAGTTCGTTATTCTTGGCGACTGGGGTAATAGGTAAAGCAGACAAGTGTCGCAGCAGTTTCCCTACTATCTCCAAATTGATTTTCTGGGAAAAATGCTACTTGTGCTGTAGTCAAGAGTTTCTTGACAGCCTCTAAAGCAATGAGTGCTTCCTCTAAAATTGCGTAGTTTACCGCCGTAGGCATCGCCTCTATGTTATCCAAAACTTTCCCTTAATCAAGCCATCCTCTGTTATTCTGGCAAGGGGCAGTGATTCTTTTAGGAAAGCTGGAAGGTGCGCTTCGCAAGTTATAGAAGTAGTACATAGTTGTTATGGCTGTTTCCCAATCCTAGTTAATGATTGGCTAGAGGCGAAAAAGACACTTCATCGAATGCACCTGGCGGTTGAGAAAACCCTCTACAAAGTTGGTCTGAACAGTTAACAGCTTCCTGATAGATTAGATTAGATTAGATACAATTAGCATCTGTGTTTACTTGGGCGACGCCGATAGCGAAGCGTTAGCGAGTCCGCGAGCGTCATAGCCCGTCGTAGACATCGCTTGCTCAAAGCGAAGACTCAAAGTGATATGATGCTGCACTAGCCGATTTGACATATTATTAAACCTTTCACCTGCTGGCTCTGGCGAAAATTTTTGATCCGGGGCAAATTAAGACTTATATTCAAGGGACTTGGGTGTTTCTTGGAGATGAAGTTAAACAAAAGGCAGCAAAAGGCTCAAAAAATATGTCTGGTGTCAAAAACGCAGATCGGATAGGAGTATGGAAATCTAAAATAGATATTAAGAAGAAAAAACAACGACCATCAACAACCGTCAGTCTATTTTACTTTCTGTAAAGCGTCACCGGGTTGTTACCAGTGCTGAAACACGATTACATGCAAGTTTCCCAGGATCAGCCTATTTATTCTGAAGCTCCACTCCAGCTGTTACTATTTGTCGATGGACGACCCAAGTCCCGTCAACAGGTGCAGCGAATACGTGCTTACTTAAAAGAATTAGAGGCTGAATATAGTTTTGAACTTCAAACTATTGATGTCGGACAACAACCTTATTTAGCAGAACACTTTAAATTGGTAGCAACGCCAGCTTTAATCAAAATTCACCCGGAACCACGACAGGTTTTAGCTGGGAGTAATATCATAGCGCAATTGAAAAATTGGTGGCCTCGCTGGCAAGCTGCTGTAGACGCTTACTTAAAAGTACAGGAAGACTTACAAGAACGGATAGACGATTCTGTTAGGACAACATCACCCAAATCCACCATCCGTTCTGTTGCTGTTTCTGCTGAACTCATCCGACTTTCAGACGAAATTTTTCGCCTAAAACAGGAAAAAGACAACCTCCAAGAACAACTACAGTTTAAAGATCGGGTAATTGCGATGATGGCACACGATCTCCGCAATCCGCTAACTGCTGCCGCGATCGCCATTGAAACTCTCCAATCTAACTACAATTTAGAGACAGGACAATTTCAGCGCCTCAAACCAGCTTTAACAGCGCATCTCTTAAAACAAGCCCGGAATCAAACTAAAATCATTGACCGGATGATTGCCGACCTTTTACAGGTAGGTCGTGGCAAAGATACAGAGTTTCCGATTTTGCCACAAAAGGTACAGCTAGGTAAACTCTGCTTAGAGGTACTAGAAGAATTGTGCGATCGCTACACCGCCAAATCCCAAGAGGTAGAAACGGATATCCCTAATGACTTACCTCATGTATATGCTGACCCAGAACGCATCCGCCAAGTGCTTGTAAATCTGTTGGATAATGCCATCAAATATACCCCCGAAGGTGGCAAAATTAGCATTGCCGGATTGCACCGCACTACCCAAAAAGTTCAGTTTAGTATTGGCGATACTGGGCCTGGTATTCCTGTAGAGAATCGCGATCGCATCTTTGAAAACCACTTCCGTCTGCAACGGGATGAAGCTACAGAAGGTTACGGTATTGGTCTTTGTCTATGTCAACGCATCGTCTTAGCACATTATGGACAAATTTGGGTGGACTCTGTACCCAATAACGGAGCATGGTTTCACTTCACACTGCCAGTTTATCCTTCTTAGGTAATGGGCATTGACAAATGACAAATGACAAATGACAATTAAGAACTTGAGACAAAGCGATCGCGTCCCCCGGTCTTTGCTTCGTAGAGTGCTTTATCTGCCAGTACAATCAAATCTGAAGGTGAAGATTCCCAAGTAGGGACAACAGTTGCTAGTCCCATACTGAGGGTGACGTGCTGACTCACCGCAGAACCATCGTGAACAATTTGCAAATCTTTGATTCCCCCTTGGATCGCGGCGGCAACGTGAACTGCACCAGATGCAGGAGTATATGGCATAATCACAGCAAATTCTTCGCCACCATAACGCGCTACTAAATCTTGATGTTTTTGTGCCTTAAGGCTTAAGACAGCACCCACCTTTTGTAAACAGACATCCCCAGCCGGATGGCCATATTTATCATTATAAAATTTAAAAAAGTCGATATCACACAAAATCATTGACAAGGGAAATCCCTCTTGTGCAAGCTTAATCCACTGAGTATTGAGATAATCGTCAAAGCGGCGACGATTAGCCAACTCAGTTAAGCCATCTACATTGGCAAGGTGATGCAAAGCTTCGTTTGCCGCCTTTAACTGTTTGTATACTTGTGCTTGCTGTAGCAGTCGGCGCAACCTCTGGCGCAATACAGGCCAGTGAATTGGCTTAGTGACATAATCAGTCGCTCCCGCTTCAAAAGCACGGTTTACGGATTCCTCATCGTCCAAGCATGTGATCATCAATATGGGAGTGCGCTCCCATATCTTGGAAATGACCGTATTGTTAAGGGCTGAGTCAGTATCAAAGGTTTCAACAGCTGATTTTAAATTATTCCTGGCAATCTGGAGCAAGTGCTTACAGCAGGTAAAACCATCCATCACAGGCATTACAGCATCTAGCAAAACTATATCCGGTTTGATGGTTTCATAGGCATCTAAACATTGCTTACCATCATTGACCTCGACCACTCGATAACCTTCTTGTTCCATTGCTTTCCGCAACAATACCCGGATGGTCTTGTCATCATCAGCTACTAGAATCAGTGGTGGTTGCTTAGAAACAGTAAATGGGCTTATGCCTGACATGAGTTGCCTTCCAGTTGCGGGACTATCCTAAAAAAGGCTGTACAACTCAATCGCATGGGGGCGATCGCTATTTTCATCAATGCCAGGATTTGCGGCAAAGGCGTGTCTGGCTTCACAATCAACTGTTTTTTGACAATGGACTGCCCAATCTTCTTGGGCCAAGCAAGCGGTAGATAACTAAGTTGCATAGACAATCTGTAATTGGAACACGAAGGCAATTGTTACCTTTTTGTTCAGCGATGGTTAGGGGAGAAAATGTTACTTTTATATTTCCCCATTGTTAAAGTCAAATTACGATTTTTTTGAGAATTGCAAATACACACCTTAGTTATTTCGCTCTGTAGTTAGTTTAGAAACCTAGTAATACCGTGAAAGCGATCGCCAAACTGCCCTCAGAAGATAATTAATCCTAAATACTAATATCACCTGACTAAAATTTATTTACTCTATTCGACAAGGCTTGCTGAAGTTTAGTATAATTACATAAGATTGAAATTAAACTTAGCGCAAAGCTTTATTTTCAAGTGACTCCAGAACTATTTCTTTCTACCCATAAACCACCCAGTACTAAAGTTCCGCAGATCGTCATTCAAGTCCGTTTTAACTGATAATAAGCTTTGATCAGTCATTTTTAGACAATTGAGTGCTATTAGACTCAAAATTCCTTCTGAGGCAGATGAAAGTGAAATAGCACTGCAAGTTACGCTGAGTTAATAAATTAAGTATAAATTTTTATTTCATTGTGTTCAGTATATCTATTAAACTACACAAACAAGCAAAATTTCTGACAAAAAACAATCCCAACCTATTGATGTAGGAATCGCGTGACTTCTAGTCATGCGAGGTTAAAATTCACTAAATCTTTAAAATGCCAGACTCATTAATGTATCAGCAGGATCATTTTGTTGTTCTAGAAACAAATCAACCAGAACAATTTATGACCATCTCAGAGTTATTAGAAAAACTCAAAACAACTCTTCAAAAACTCATAATTAAAGATTTGCCACCTGACCTGCAAAAGTTTGATAATTTGGAAGCTCAAGCACAATATTTACTTGACACTAGCTGCGAATTAGATATTGGCCCTGGGCAATATTTACAGTGGTATGCAGTTCGTTTAGAAAAGTAACTTTATCGTAAATGCTTAAGATAATACCAAAAAATATTAAGCAGAAATTGATGCTCAGATCCCCGAATTCTTGAATAAATCGGGGAGCTAAATTCTGGTTAAGGGAATTCTAAAAATAACAATTAATAATTCATAATTCCTAGCTAAAGATACTGTACGCTAGCCCACATACTGATCAAAAGTTTAATAGTCAATAAGACAATTGAGAGTAAAGAGCTAAGTAGCTAGACGTAAATAAATTAAAGTTTGTAGTGAGTTAGCGCGGTCTTGAGGGTTTCCCCCATGAGCGACTAACTTTCCCGTTGGGTAAGGACTTTAGTCCTAATAATCCTTGCTTTGAGCGATAAATCGCTCACTACGAACTAGGATGTAATTATGAATTATCAGTTATTTTGACTGTTGCAAAAATATGGATAACAACAAGCCATAAAGGGATGAAGTTTGGGTAACGATAATTTTTGCTATTGACTATTGACTAGTGATTCTTTTTGAGTATTGATTAGCGCTAGCTCAATTGTATCTTCAGATGGCTGGGTTATTTGAACTTCCAATCCTGGTCCAAAATAACTAGTCATTTTTTCATGCTTTTTTTGCCACACATCAATTGGTATTAGCGGTGAATCAAATTCTAAAATTAGGGCATAATTCCCATTAACTTCTGTTTCTCGCAACCCTGTGACTGTTGGCCGTTCCTGGTCTGTGGGACTCAAACCCAAAAAAGAAAGTGTTGTATCTAGATGAGCATCTTGACCGTAGCAATATCGGGTGATGTCTTTGCGAATTTTATTTTGAGTATCAGTTGCTTGTTGCTGGCGCAGTATCAATGCTGACGGTGACGTAGTTTGAGTAAATGGTACGGGCTTAAGTTCATTAGCTTTTAGCGCCAGCCCTCCCAATAATAGAGGAATCCCGTAAAAAAATCCGACAAGGTTGAGTGTGGCATTATTATCAGCATAGGCGACGAAGCCAATGATGGTTAATATGCCGCCGATAGTTAAACCGAGTGTTCCCAAAGAAATTTGGCGTAGCATGAGCTTAAATTAGTATAAAGTCTGAATACCTTAGTTTTATTATCATCGGCTATAAGCAACAAATTAGGAAAGAACATCTTCTTCCCCAGGTGGTAGTATTCAAATAACTCTAAATTGCTATATTAAGGTGGTTGGAAACCGCACGCCAGTTACTAAAGAGCGGGAACCGCCAAGAGCCAGTGTGTCAGGCATTACCACCCAACGCACTGGCTAGCTAATGATGGGTTAGACCCTGATCAATTCGGCAACGGTTTCATGACCTTCGCCCTGGCTCTAAATTGACTACTAAAGGCGTATAGTGTTCCAGAATATTAGATTTTGAGTTAACTTTAAATTTAAAGGTAGTTAAAGATAGGAAAAAAATAATGGATTTACAGACTATAAAAGAAAGAATTGTCGCAGTTCAAAGTAAACGCGATTACCTATTAAGCTTACTGGAGCAACCAAACCTGGGAACTTTGAGAATTGACGTAAATCAGGCTTTGGAAGAATTGGATGAATTAATTGATGAATTTAGACGCACCATTCCGGTAGAGTAGAAATTATCAAAAATTGCGTCGGTTTAACCCCAACTTCAGGCTATACCGACGTTTTTCAGTATTATCATGTCTTCAAATCCCCAGAATTTAACTAAGCTTAAGTTGGCAAAGTAACATCACTGCATCATTTACCCTGCCACTGAACCATCTCCTGCACGCTTACCTAACTGCCTAACTAAGGCAATAAGTTCGTTTGTAGGTACATCTTTCTTACAAACGTCATCAAAGCTAGACATTGCCTTTTTCCCCTGAAAATTCACGTCTTCCACTGAGGAGTAAGCAAGAATCTGGGTGTTGGGAGATATAGCTTTAATGCGACTAGACGCATTCCAGCCATCCATGACTGGCATTTGTAAATCTAAAACAATTACGTCAGGATGGCAACGTTTAACCATTTCTATAGCTTCTTCACCATTACTGGCTAAACCTACTACTTGAATATTTTCCTGGCAAGAAAAAACCAATTGTAAGGTTAAACGAGTCAGTTCGTGGTCATCAACTACTAAAACACGCAAGGTAGAAAGCTCGCAGGATAACATTAACATTGAGGGGAAAGATAAATTTGTTTAGAATAACCCCTCCAGTTTATGAGAACAAGTGCCAGCACTGACTCTATCCTATGGTTGAATAACTTGTGTGAACCGATGACAAACAACTCAGACAACTGCTCAAAAAATTCAATTTTTCCAAAAAAAACTAAGTTGAGCTAGTTGTCAAGGTGGAAATAACTTATTTTTTAATCAATCAGCTTGGGACTGCACCAGTTGAGCGTAATACCATGTTCATGAGAATTTTTTGGGAATTGGCTTCTGGAGAATCATCATAAGGACGGCGTTGAATGTAAGTACCATCGGCTTGTAATTCCCAAGCTTGACGATTATCTGCGAGCATAATTCCCATAATTTCTTGCAAATCTTTAGCAATATCTGGGTCTTTGACTGGGGTAATTACTTCGACTCGACGATCTAGGTTGCGGCGCATCCAGTCAGCACTGCCGATAAAAATTTCCTCCTGTGTATTGTTGTGAAAATAAAAAATCCGAGAGTGTTCTAAAAAGCGACCGACAATGCTGATTATATGAATGTTTTCACTAATGTCTTTGAGTCCTGGGCGCAAACAACAAACGCCCCTGACAATTAAATCAATTTGCACTCCGGCGCGGGAAGCTTCGTATAGAGTGGCGATAATTTCTGGATCGACTAGGGAATTCATTTTGGCGACAATCCGTCCAGAAAATCCATTTTGAACATTTTCGATTTCGCGGTGAATTAGTGCCAAAAAGCGATCGCGCATATTCACAGGTGCAACCAGCAACTCTCGATAAACCTTTTGCAGGGAGTATCCTGTTAAGAAATTAAATAAATCTGTGATATCAGCACCCAATTCTTCACGGCAACTAAACAATCCCAAATCTGTATACAGTCGTGCAGTTTTAGGGTTATAATTACCAGTCCCAATATGTACGTAGCGACGTATGCGGTCTTTTTCGCGCCGTACCACCATGACGGTTTTACTATGGGTTTTTAGCCCGACTAAACCATAGACGACATGAACTCCAACTCTTTCTAATCGTCTTGCCCAGTAAATATTATTTTCCTCATCAAATCGCGCCTTTAATTCCACCAGCACAGATACTTGTTTGCCATTTTCGGCAGCAGCAATTAAAGCGTTGACGATGGGCGAGTCACCAGAAGTCCGGTAAAGGGTCATCTTGATGGCTAACACATTCGAGTCATAAGCAGCATGGGTAATAAAGCGGACAACTGTTTCCGAAAAGGATTGATAGGGATGGTGTACTAGCAAATCCTTTTCTCGAATCACAGCAAAAAAGTCTTTTCCTTCGTCCGTTTCTAGAACATCTGGGTCTAAACTGGGTTCCCTCAACCTTTGTAGGCGTAATGGTACAACAGATTGGCGTGGTGGATCTTTGAGTTCTGGCAGTGGCAAGGACATAAAGTACATCAAATCCCGCAGTCCCAAAAGTCCATCTACTTCGTAAAGATCGCTTTCTGTTAATTCCAGATCGTGCAATAAGCGCGATCGCACTATTTCAGGAGTCTGAGATTGAATTTCTAGCCGAACTGGACTCCCACCCAGCCGCCGTTTTCGCAATTCTTGTTCGATCGCTAATAATAAGTCATCTGCCTCATCTTCTTCTAAGACCAAATCGGCATCACGGGTAATGCGGAATGGATGATATTCTTGAATGTTCATCCCTGGAAATAGAGATTCTAAGTTATGAGCGATCGCTTGTTCTAAAGGTACTCCTGTCCAGTGGGCAGGTTTTTCGCTGTTCTGATCTCCCAACTCAGGCGGTATCGGTAGAAATCGTGGTAGAACACTAGGGACTTTGATTCTGGCAAAAAATTCTTCTTCCGTGTCAGGGTTCTTGACCACAACAGCCAGATTTAAACTGAGATTAGAAATAAAAGGAAAGGGATGACTAGGATCGACAGCCAGAGGAGTCAAAACTGGAAAGATTTGTTCCTCAAAATAGCTGTTGAGATGAGTCCGCTGCTTTTGATTCAAATCTATATAATTCAGAATATGAATGCCATGATTTACCAGTAGAGGACGAAGTACTTGCTCAAAATGTTGGTGCTGTTTATTGACGTGGGGAATGAGGGTAGACCTAATATCGTCTAGCTGTTGTTGTGGTGTGCGACCATCGGGAGTCAACAGGCTAACTTTTGCTTCTACTTGTTGCTTTAAACCAGCAACCCGCACCATGAAAAACTCATCCAAATTAGAGTTAAAGATTCCCAAAAATTTGAGGCGTTCTAGAAGAGGCGTGCGAGCGTCACAGGCTTCATGTAAAACTCTGGCATTAAATTCTAACCAGCTTAACTCCCGGTTAAGATAATATTGTGGATCGCTGAGATTTATAGGGATAGAGCTTTTCTTAGATTTTGCCATAATGACTTAAAGGCCGGCAGATGTAGCCCATTGAACTGGGGGACAATAAACATAGTAATTTAAATGGTGCTTGAGCAGAACGCTGAGGCAATTTTTGGCTAACATTGATTCTCTACCTCGCTACTGGTAAAGAACAGTTATCTCGTTCCCATGCTTTGCATGGGAATGGTTTATTAGGGGCTGCTGCCTCTAGTCAGACATTGAGTCAGAGACTCAATGAATGCATTCCCAGTCGGAGACTGGGAACGAGGAACCACCCAACCTATAAGTAGATTTTATAGCCGTTTTCAACTTTGTGGAATATGGTATGGGCGTATAGACAAAATATTGCATCCATACAATAACTGCGGTCAGCCTGGGCATTCAAATCCTTGCCCACAGCATATTAACCATGAAGATGCACTTAAGATTTAGCAAAGATATAACAGAGGGATTTCTGACAACTTGTGACGAATTATTAAGCAGTCTTTACAAAGAATTTAGGTGTTGTGAGCGGTCTAAAGCCTTACCTCCAGTGCTTTCTGAACTTGGTTTTAGACAAGAGGAGGTTTGGTAAGCATTGCGACAACTTCCATACAGGCATTAAGTAAATACAAGCCTTGCTGTAACTCGGTTTTTATTAGGTTTGTTAACCTTTTTTTAGATCCGCACTAATAGTTCAATCTATTATTTTTTTAATTTATGACCTGTAATATTTTGAAAAAATACAGTATTATTACTGAGATGTTTCTGCCATAGCAATGGTTATATTAAAAACGCAAAGGTAAACAACACGAGGAGTTTGTTAATCATGAAAATTTCTGCGATCGTTAAAGGAAGCATCTGCTTGTTAGGTTTGGTTGGCGTTGGTAATATCCTGTCTGCACCAGCAAGTGCAGGTCAAGCAACAGCCCGTGGTGCTGTAACTATTGTTAGAGCTTCAGGCGCTTCTGTTAGTGTTAGTGGTGAATTAGCTTTGCCTCAAAATGGTTACTACGATCAGGCTTTAACCATTACACCTACCTATGGCGGCGCATCAACTACTGATGATGAAACCATAACTGATTTGAAAGTAGATCCAGGCACACCTAACGTTACTTTGCTTACTGCTAGCAGCAATCCTTTCGTCACTTCAGCAGCAGCAGCCTTAGACGCAGCTACAACTGCTGGTAACATTGGCGCACAAGCAGCTATTATTCGCGCTGGTGCTGGTGTTAATGGTTTAGGCGGTTTAGAATAGATTAAGTTTTTGCTTTTGCCTTGTAAGTACTGACAAAATTTTTAGCAACTGACAGAACAGTTGAATAAATCAATAGATTCTAGGGAAGAGAAATAGCAATGCTATATCTCTTCCCTATATTTATGTTTGTATACATGATATAGGACTAGTACCGCAAGGCGGAATTCAAAATTCAAAATTCAAAATTCAAAATGAGTACAGTCTACGCAAAATAGTGCATTAGACGTAGGTTGGGTGGAGGCTTTGCGTAACCCAACCTACAATTTTTTTGCAACTCTTAGGTTGAGGAAGAAAACTCAACCTGTAAATCTTTTATTTTTTCAGAGTAATAAAAACGGTTAGATTAAAAGTTGGACATAGCGTTAAGCTATTTATCAAGTAGTCAAACTGTTGACTATATATCACATTGAGATTTGTTAAAAAAAGTTAATGGAAGCTGGAAATATTGATACAGAAGCTGTCAGGTTAGAAGCTCTGCGCCAGTATCAAATTCTTGACACCGAACCCGAAGAAGCATACAACAATCTTGCTCGGTTAGCGGCATTTATTTGTGATACCCCTATATCTTTGGTAATTTTCATTGATGAAAACCGTCTATGGTTTAAGGCAAAAGTAGGTTTAGATGTATCAGAAATGCCTCGGAGTGTTGGGTTATCGGATCTTTGCCAAGAACAGGGTCAGGTTGTAGTGATTTCTGATACCCTGGCTGATGAAAAGTTGGCAAATAATCCAGTAGTGACGGGCTATCCATATATACGATTTTATGCAGGTGTACCTTTAATTACTCCGAAGGGAGATATCTTGGGAACTCTGTGCGCGATTGATCAAGTTCCACGGCAACTAAGCCAAAAACAAGTAGAGGCGTTTGTGGGTTTGAGTCGCCTGGTAATCGACCAACTAGAACTGAGACGTTATGTAGCTGAAGTGTCTCAAGTTACTGAGAAATTAATGGCGCACGAGCAATCAGCCAATACCCAATCTGAAGCACTACGAGAAAGTGAAGAACGTTGGCAATTAGCATTACATGGTAATAATGATGGTATTTGGGATTGGAACTTCAAGACTAATGAAGTGTTCTTCTCAACTCGATGGAAGGAAATGCTCGGCTATAAAGACTACGAAGTTTCCAACCGTTGGGATGAGTGGACAAAACGAATCCATCCTGATGAGCGAGATAGGGTACTTCAAGCTTTCCAAGACCACTTTGCCAAGAAAACACCGTTTTACGTCTGTGAATATCGAGTCCAGTGCGAAGACGGCAGCTATAAATGGATTCTAGATCGAGGACAGGCACTTTGGGACGCATTGGGTGATATAGTGCGGATGGTAGGTTCTTATACTGATATCACAGATGTCTACGACGAGCTTCGCTTACGCAAGCGGGCAGATGAAGAATTAAAGCGGCAAAATCTGCGATCGCAACTATTTTCCGAAATCACCTTAAAAATTCGAGAATCTTTACAAATAGATGAAATTCTTCAAACTACTGTCACAGAGGTACAAAAACTACTACAAGCCGATCGGGTGTTGATTTTTCGACTGGAAACTGACGGTTCGGGAACAGTGGTACAAGAGGCAGTGCTGCCTGGTTGGCCGGTAATTCTCGGAAAAAATATTTTTGACCCCTGCTTTAAAGAAGAATATATAGAAAGATATCGCCAGGGAAGAGTAAGTGCCATTGAAGACATTGAAGCTGCTCATATCCAAATATGCCATCGAAAATTTCTTCAGCAGTTTGCTGTCAGGGCTAATCTCGTAGTGCCGATTCTTGTCAGAGACGCTATTTGGGGCTTATTGCTAGCTCATCAATGTGCCGCACCTCGACAGTGGAATCAGTTTGAGACGGATTTGTTACAGCAATTAGCTAATCAAATTGGGATTGCTTTATCTCAAGCGCAACTATTAGAAAAAGAAACCCAGCAAACTCAAGAACTTACTCGTTCTAATGCAGAATTAGAACAGTTTGCCTACGTTGCTTCCCATGATTTGCAAGAGCCATTGCGGATGGTAACTAGTTATTTACAACTGCTGGAGCGGAGATACAAAAACAAACTGGATGCCAACGCAGATCAGTTTATTACTTACGCAGTAGATGGGGCTAGCCGAATGCAAACCCTAATCAACGATTTATTGAATTATTCCCGTGTCAGCACCCGCGCACAGCCTTTTGTGCCAGTTGATTGTAGTGCCGTCTTAGAACAGGTACTTGCTAATCTTCAAGTTGCGATCGCAGATAGTAGAGCAATTGTCACTTATGATACTTTACCTGAATTGATCGCTGATACTACCCAATTGATACAAGTATTTCAAAACCTGATCGCCAACGCGATCAAATTTTGTCGTCATCAACAGCCACGAATTGAGATTGGAGTGGGGAGTCGGGGAGCAGAGGAGCAGGGGAGCAATCAATTCAAAATTCAAAATTTAAAATTCAAAATTAAAGAACTTCTGCCTAATGCCCAATGCCCAATGCCCAATCAAAACGAATATTTGTTCTGGGTGCGCGATAATGGAATTGGTCTAGAATCCCAATATGCTGAACGTATTTTTATAATTTTTCAGCGTTTGCACGGTAGAGACAAGTATCCAGGTACTGGAATTGGTCTAGCAATTTGTAAAAAAATTATAGAACGCCACGGTGGCCGGATCTGGGTTGAGTCAAAACCGGGTCAAGGCTCGACTTTCTACTTCACAATTCCAGATAGAGCTAAATTAAATCGCCAAAATGTTAACTAAACTTATTTATAATTGGGCAAAATAGGGAAGTTATGTGGAACGTTGAAGATTTGGTCGATTTAATTGGTGTATATTGCTCCATGTCAGGAATAGATGTATAGTTTATCTAGGTAAATAGGCTAGATAAAATTTAATAATGTTCGCCATCAAAAGAGAACTAAAACTAAATAACAAAGAACGTTCCTTGATGCGCGGCATTGCTGGTTTTAAAAGGTTTGACAACTGATTTGAGTCGTCGTGTGTACTGTATCCGAATTGAAGATATCAATGTTTCCGGTATGATTGCCAATCACAAGCTGAAGAGTGCAATTAGCGATAATTGCTTCTATGAAGTGCGTCGCCAGTTGATTTACAAGCAAGAGCATTATGGAACTAAGGTTGAAATAGTTGATAGGTGGTTTCCTTCTTCTAAGATGTGTTCCAAATGCGGTAATGTTCAGGCAATGAAATTATCAGACAGGGTATTTTCTTGCCAAAAGTGCAATCATACTTTAGACAGAGATGAAAATGCCGCAATTAATTTGAAAAATGCACCATCTAAAAAAGTAAGGTTGGCTCGATCTTAACTTATACGCCTGTGGACAAGAAGTAGCCGTCTACCTTGGATGAAGTAGGAAGAAAACACTAACTTAATTAACTAGTTTGATTAGGTTTAGATAAGTTTTTCGGAGCAGCAGGTAAGCAATGGTAAACACCATAATAGCGATTATGCCTATTGAGGTTTTGTTAGTAGAGGATAATCCTGGCGATGTCCAACTTACACGCATCGCCTTGGAAGATAGCAAAATTTCGATTCACTTGAACGTGGTCGAAGATGGTGTAGAGGCAATGGCATTCTTGCGAAAACAGGGAAAATATGCTAAAGTAGCCCATCCAGATATTGTACTGCTCGATTTTAACCTTCCGAAAAAAGATGGACGAGAGGTATTAGCAGAAATAAAAGGAGATGAAAACCTCAAACGAATTCCTGTAGTAGTTTTGACAACTTCTCAGGCTGAAGAAGATATCCTGAAAGCCTATAACCTTTTTGCCAACTGTTACATAACTAAGCCAGTAGATTTCGATCAATTCGTTAAAATTGTCCAATCAATCGAAAACTTTTGGTTTGCGATCGTAAAACTGCCACCGGAGTAGTGGAAATGGCAGGTGAAAATATTAAAGTTTTGTTAGTAGAAGACAACCCTGGTGATGTCTTATTGTTACAAGAGTTATTTAAAGAAGTTACCACAGTTGTAGTTGAATTAATGCCTGTTGAGCGGCTTTTTGAAGCACTCAACTACCTAACAAACGAAATTTTTGATGTGATTTTGTTAGACCTCTCGCTGCCAGATAGCCAGGGATTACAAACCTTTGTGATTGCTCACAATCAGGCACAAGCAACTCCAATCATTGTGCTGACGGGTATAGACGATGAAACCCTGGCAATTAGGGCAATGCAAGAAGGAGCGCAGGATTATTTAGTCAAAGGGCAAGTAACTGGTGATTTGCTGGTGCGTTCTATGCGTTATGCTATCGAACGTCAACGGGCAGATAACGCACTGCGGCAAAGTGAGGAGCGATTTCGGGTTGCCCTAAAAAACTCTCCAATCTTTGTCTACAACCAGGATAGGGATTTACGGTACACCTGGGTTTACAATGCCCCATCTGGATTGACAGTTGAAGAAATATTGGGCAAACAAGACTTAGATATCATCCCAGTTGAAGATGCTCAACGTCTCATCACAATTAAACGTGGAGTATTGACCACAGGCGTAGGAACGCGAGAGGAAGTATCAATTACAATCAAAAATACAACTCGATATTACGACTTAACTATCGAGCCACTACGGAATGAATCGCAAGAAGTTGTCGGCGTGACATGCGCCAGTATAGATATTAGCGAACGACAAGCTGCGCTACGCGAACGGCAAGCCGCGCTATGCGATCGCAAATTGGCAGAAGAAAAAATCCGCGAACAAGCAGCACTATTAGATGTCACCACAGATGCCATTTGCGTCCGAGATTTAAACAATCAAATTATCTTCTGGAACAAAGGCGCAGAAACACTTTACGGCTGGCAAGCTACAGAGGCTTGCGGTAAAAATGCTAGTAAGCTTTTGTATGACGAACCTTCACCGGAAATCGAAGCGGCTTTATTGCAAGCGATAAGTAAAGGTAAGTGGCAGGGTGAGTTAACAAAACTTACTAAAATGAACAAAGAAGTCCTTGTGGCTAGTCGCTGGAGTTTGGTATGCGATGAACAAGGAAAACCTAAATCAATTCTCACTGTTGACACAGACATTACTGAAAAAAAGCACCTAGAAGCTCAATTGTTTCGCGCTCAACGCCTGGAAAGTATTGGCACTTTAGCTAGTGGTATTGCTCACGACCTCAACAACATCCTGACACCGATTTTGGCAGGAGCGCAACTGCTACCGTTAAAATTTCCCAATGCCGATGAGCGGACTCGCCATCTACTAGAAATTTTAGAAACCAACGCTAGACGCGGTGCTGATTTAGTCAAGCAGGTATTGTCCTTTGCGCGGGGTGTAGAAGGGAAGCACATCACTTTGCAACTCAGACATATAATTGTAGAAATTGCCAAGATTCTTCAAGAGACATTTCCCAAATCGATAGAAATCAGCACCGATATACCGCAAGATTTGTGGATGGTTTCTGGAGATAGTACCCAACTGCATCAAGTGCTGATGAACCTCTGCGTTAATGCCCGCGATGCTATGCCTAATGGCGGTACTTTGAATCTCTCTGTCGAAAATCTGTTAATTGACGAAAATTATGCCCGCATGAACCTAGAAGCAAAACAGGGACCTTACATAGTGATTACCGTCTCCGATAGTGGAGTTGGGATTTCTAAAGAAATGCTAGATAGAATTTTCGAGCCATTTTTTACTACAAAAGATGTCGGACAAGGCACTGGTTTAGGACTTTCCACAGTACTGGGGATTGTTAAAAGTCACGGAGGTTTTGTGAACGTGTATAGTGAACCAGGAAATGGGACTAGCTTTAAGGTTTACTTGCCAGCAGTGGGGGGAATAGAAACGCTCAGACCCAAAGATTTGCCACCACAGACAGGACATGGAGAATTGATTTTGGTTGTGGATGATGAAGTTGCCATTCAAGAGGTTACAATAACATCACTAGAAGCTCACAACTATAAAATTTTAGTTGCCAGTGATGGCATTGAAGCGATCGCACTATACGCTCAAAATAGAGATAAAATTAGTGCCGTCCTCATGGATATTATGCTGCCCTCACTGGATGGTTTAACTGCCATCCGTACCTTGCAAAAGATTAACCCCCAAGTCAAAATTATCGCCAGCAGTGGATTGATATCTGACAAGAAGCTCAGTGCAGTAGCAGCAATTGGTGTGAATACGTTTTTGTCAAAGCCCTATACTGTCAACGAATTATTGCTTTCTTTACAGAAAGTCCTATCGGGAGTCAAGTAATTACATAAGTATACTGTTAGCAGTGAGTACAAAAAGCTGCTTTATTGATGCGGGTGCAAATTGCTTGGATTTGATATGATTGAGCATCCCTTAACACACTCCTCTTAGCGGACTGGGGGAGATGAGGGCAGAGGAGCAGGGGAGCAGGGGGAGATTAATAACCAATTCCCAATGCCTAATGCCCAATCCCTTTTAATTACGAATTACGAATTACGAATTACGAATTATTTTAATATGCCTCGGTTTCTTAAGTTAATCATCAATATAGTAATTTTAGGTGCATTCTTACTCATATCCCAGCAAGTTTGGGCGCAAGATTGGCGACCGGTTCGCGGTGGTATTCCTTTTGGTATCAGTGGTATGGCTTTGATAGAACAGCAAAGCAATTCTCTAGATTTTTTGATTGTCCATGACAACAAACAAAAAAATCAAGGTCGTATAGCAATCATCAAGATTAAGGGTAAGAACCAACCTGAATATTTACCCTTGAATTGGCCAAATAATATAGAATTGCCCATCGACTTAGAAGCTTTAACATCTGTTCCAGAGAAAACAAAATCCTCTTTTATCGCTTTAAGTAGTTCTGGAAAAGCTTATTACATCAAGTTAGATTCTACCAACCAAACCATCTCAGTTATTAAAGAATTCAATCTACCAGGAATTATTCAAGGAAATAACTTTGAAGCATTTGGATTGCAAAATATAGACGGTAAATTAGTTGCTATTTGGGGACATCGAGGTGAAGGAGAACAACCAGCAACTATTTTTTGGGGAATATTTGACTTAGCTAAATATCAAATTACTCTCGTAGGTTCTGCCAATCTGAAAGTACCGTTTCCATCTGGTAATGTTCGCCATATTTCAGATATTAAGGTAGACTCCGTAGGAATTGTATATATCACCTCAGCAAGTGATGCTGGAGATGATGGCCCATTTCAGTCAGGTGTGTATGTCGCTGGTTACTTAGGATTGCGTGGCGACAAAATTGCATGGCGACAAAATTCTCAACTTGTTCCTCTCTACCGCTCTGATTATCACAAAATTGAAGCTATGGAACTTGTTCCTGGCACAGAAGGCGGTGTAGTGGTTGGTACAGACGACGAGAATTTGGGTTCTTATGTGTACATTGTGGGTGGAAGTAGCGACTAGATTTTGAGGATTGCTGGTTTATTTGCTATTTGCGATCGCCTACCATCCTATGCACATACTATAAATTTTGTCAATTTATTTGTTGCGATGCCTACGGTGGTCAAAGCCTACGCAACTTGGTGTAAGTTGACCATTATCTTATCGATAACGGCCACACATTAATTACCCCTACACATTAAATCGGAACAACATTACATCCCCTTCCTGCACAACATACTCTTTCCCTTCACTGCGAACCAACCCTTTCTCCTTCGCCGCATTCATCGAACCAGTTGTTACCAAATCTTTATAAGCAACAGTTTCGGCGCGAATAAATCCCCGCTCAAAATCACTGTGAATTACACCAGCAGCTTGAGGTGCAGACATTCCCGCATTAATTGTCCAAGCGCGGGTTTCTTTGGGGCCGCAGGTGAAATATGTCCGCAAACCTAGAAGCATGTAAGTAGCCCGAATCAATGATTTCAAACCGCCTTCTTCCACACCTAAAGATTCGAGAAAATCAGCTTTATCTGACTCTGGTAATTCCACCAATTCCGCTTCCACTTGAGCCGAAACAATCACAACTTGGGCATTTTCTGTAGCTGCAATTTGCCGCACTGTTTCCACAAAATGATTACCCGTTGCCAACTCATCCTCAGATACATTCGCAGCGTAGATAATCGGTTTATAAGTAAGCAGTTCTAATCCTTTAATAATTTCTGTTTCTTCTTCATTCAAGCTCACCTGACGCACCGATTTACCTTCATTTAAAGCCGCAGCTAATTTTTCTAAAACTGAGACTTCAAACTGTGCATCTTTGCTGGTACGAGCTTGTTTGCGAGTGCGGTCAATTCGCCGCTCAATTTGTGCTAAATCTGATAAACCCAATTCTATATTAATGATTTCAATATCTCGCGCTGGGTCAACAGAACCAGCAACATGAATAATATCATCATTCTCAAAACAACGTACCACATGGACGATCGCATCAACTTCCCGGATGTGGGACAGGAATTGATTTCCTAGTCCCTCACCCTGACTTGCGCCTTTAACTAAACCCGCAATATCTACAAATTCAACCCGCGCCGGGATAATTTGTACCGAACTAGCAATTTTAGCAAGAACATTTAACCGTTCATCCGGTACTGCGACAACGCCGACATTCGGTTCAATCGTGCAAAAAGGGAAGTTAGCTGCTTCTGCTTTAGCATTAGCAACGACAGCATTAAATAAAGTAGATTTTCCGACGTTGGGAAGTCCGACAATTCCGGCTCTTAGCATTTTGGATTTTAGATTTGAGATTTTGGATTACATTACCAAGGTAATCTAAACAGGTTCCGGTATGGTTTGGGGAATCGGCCCTGGAACCGTTTGAGGAATGGGAGCAGGTACTGGTTCTGGTACAGGCCCCGGTAAGGGTTGGGGTATCGCTGGCCCTGGTACAGGTTCGGGACTAGGGAGCGGATTCGGGCCAGGATTGGGACTAGGTAGCGGATTTGGGCCAGGAGTAGGAATTTGTGGTTCGGGTATAGAAATCGCAGTAAGATTAACCATCGTAAGTCCAAATTAAATTATTCAACCTTCCCACGCTAGATGACAACCTCATCTGTTGACATCTCCCCAAATAGCTATACCCACGAACACATCCTTTAATAACTTACCCCTCTTCTCATTCTCTGCGTCCCTCCGCGCCCCTTTGCGTTTAAAATCCAACCTCAATTCGCCCCCTCAGCAAAACTACTCCCCCTCCACCTTTTCCACCACCTCTGGCACTGGATCGTAACCACCTGGATGAAACGGATGACACCGCAAAATCCGCAAAGTTGCCATCCACCCACCACGCAACACCCCAAATCGTTCAATAGCTTCAATAGCATACATCGAACAAGTTGGTTGAAAGCGACAAGTCGGGAGAAACAACGGCGAGATAAACATTCGGTAGCCCCGAATCAGCCAAATAAATAATAATTTCATTGCAGCTACCCAAATCTTATAAATTAGTAACAGGGGTAAAACTTTTCATTTGTTGCATCTTTGTTAATTACATTTTCTGACTTCACCTCAATTCCGGTTTTATGGCTGCAAATTGCGTTGGCTGTGCCCGCCGAAGGCATCGCTGCAATTTGGGTGCTACTTATTCTCCTGATTGCATGGGTGGTAAACCGCTTTGCCGACAAGCCAGAAATCGTGCGGAAGATAGTTCATATTGGCACTGGTAATGTGATTTTAATCGCTTGGTGGCTAAATATTCCTGCCAGTGTAGGGATTACAGCTTCTATTTTAGCGAGTGCAATCACCTTATTATCTTACCGATTACCAATTCTTCCTGGTATTAATAGCGTTGGACGGCAAAGCTTAGGGACATTTTTTTACTCTGTCAGTTTCGGTATTTTAGTTGCCTGGTTCTGGTACTTGCAAGAACCCCAGTACGCAGCACTAGGAATTTTGATAATGACTTGGGGAGATGGATTAGCAGCCTTAATTGGGCAACGCTTTGGTAAACACAAGTATAAAGTTTTTGGTACGCAAAAAAGTTGGGAAGGCTCCCTAACTATGATGTTCGTTAGCTATGTCGTCAGTAGTTTGATTTTGATTGGCACTCAAGGAAACAGTTGGCAAACTTGGGCGATATCGCTGATAGTGGCAGTTATAGCTACTGCTTTAGAGGCTGTTTCATTTTTAGGTATTGACAATTTGACAGTTCCCTTGGGTAGTGCAGCACTTGCTTTCTATTTAAGTCAGTTCATCTAAGTCAGTTCATCTTGAGTTAACTCTATGAAATCTCTTTTCAAGAAGAATGGTCTGTGAATAAAGCTTCATCTGAGATTCCAAAACCACAAAATAGCAGAGTCATATTAAGAAAAGATGAAGAGTTTTTGGAAATCATTTTTCCCTCACCAGGACTTAGCAAAGCTTATATATCTCTAATTACCTTCGGGGTAATGTTTCTGATCCCTAGTATAATCTTGGTTGTAATTCTCTTTGGTATTTATTGGGCTGATTTGTCTTCTAAAATTGTCTTAGCTTTATTTTCTATTCCTTGGTGGATTTTTGCTATAGCAATGTTCTTTATATTTACCAATTTTATTGGCAATATATTGGCAAATACCCGACTAGAGATTAATCAACAAAAAATTTATTTCAGTCATCAAATATTTGGAGTGAAGATAGATGAAGAGATATCCAGCCCAAGGCAAGATATTAACAAGCTAGAACGTATTAAACGCCATATAAAACTTAGCTCTTTACCTGACTACGCACCTGACTACTTAGGTAGTATATATGAATCTGAAATTATTATTTTTGCTGGGGAATCTAAATACAGAATTTCTATATCTTTAGCATCTGACGATGAACTTGATTGGTTAGCCAATGAACTAAGTGATTGGTTAGGATTACCCATTGATAAATCCTAATTAAATTAAGTTTGTATGTAAAAAACTAGAAGTTTGGTAATTAAAATACTCAAATCATAAAGCCTTGCCACGTCACTACATATAGTGAGATTTTTTCACAAATCAAATCGGATTTCTAGATTTTTCCTTTAACTTATTGCACAATAAGAATCAATCCTCAATACGCATTCTATAAATTTTGAGGTTAACTCGATGTAAATTATTCCTCTAGCTTTGCCGAGTCTACTAGTGTCTTTCGCTCCAAAATCCAATCGAGTAAAATCGGATTGACTAACTCCGGCGCTTCATCCTGCGGACAATGCCCTACTCCCTCTAAAGGAATAAACTTCTCTACTTGGGGAAAGTTAGCTAATTCTCTCCCTAATTTAATTGGTTCCCACGGATCGGCTGTTCCCCACAAGATAATCGCCGGACAGGGTAACAGTGGTAAAAGTTCTTCTGGTAATGGCCCTGTAGAATAAGAAGTAAAAGCAAGAAACACAGCCCCTGCCCCCGGATCGCTTGCTGGTGAAGTGAGAATATCTACCAACTCATCTGTCACCATCTCAGGATTCGAGTATGCTTGCAGGAGAATTTTCCGCACTGTTTTCGGTTTGGCGAGTTGATTGAAAAAGAAATCACCAACTGGTTTAATAGATAACAGCCGTTGCAGTAGAGGCGCTCCGTAACGACGAGATAAAGGTAAAGTTACCCGTTTGCGATCGTGCAACAGCCGTAAAGAACAGTTGAGCAAAGCAACTCCCAAGGCAATATCTGGGTTACTTACTGCTGCTTGCATGGCGACAATACAGCCAATGGAATTTCCCACTAAAAAAGCTGGCTCACCGACAACTTCACGGCAAAAATCTGCTACTTGCTGTCCCCAGGTTTCTAATGTGTAGGTAATTTTTTCACCAGGTTGAGGTTTTGCAGAAGCGCCAAAACCAATCAAATCAATAGTATAAACACGGCAATTTTCGGCTAATACGGGAATATTTTTTCGCCAGTGCCACCAAGAAGCGCCAAATCCATGCACCAGGACAACAGCTGGCCCAGTAGTCCCTTGGGTTTGATAGCAGATCGGAAAATCTTGCCAAATCCAGGTTTTTGTAGAGTTAAGTGCTGTTTTTGAACTTGAGGTTGTCATGGAAAATTTGATGATAATAAGGGTATAAAGGCTTTCAACAGCAAGCCACAAGTAAAATTGTTTTTAATTTGGATAAAATTTATCAGATTTTCAAAATAAATCTTTTGCTCTAGTGATAGCCTATACATATACCACGAAAGCTTCTAAGCTGATAGTTTTATCCAGTATAGAGTTTTCATCTTATTGATAGAGGTAATTTACTCACAACTGAGATTATGTCAGTAGTTGAAATCATAACTTTTTTAATGTGAGTAATATTTTGGCTATTTTTTAGATGTGAGAGAATTACCATCAGTGCTAGATTCAGTAGTTTCACAATTTACGATCGCAAATTTGGTCTATAAGATTGGCAAATATGAGGCATCGGCTAAGGGGTGGTTTGCAACTGGAAACTGACGCTGAATTTAATAATATTTTTCTTGTTCCTAGTTCTGCGGGCCAGAAATCATGAATCTACTAGAAACAATTGATACTCCCGTTGGGAGCTACGCACCAGATTTTGAATTGCCAGGAATTGATGGTCAAGTACACCATCTCAGGCGTTATCTTGAGAAGTTCCGAGCAGTCGGCGTTATTTCTATGTGTAACCACTGCCCTTATGTAGAGCGGTATTTAGGCAGACTAAAAAACATTCAAGCCGAGTTTGCCCTAAAAGGCTTCACACTAATTGGACTGAATGGTAGTAATGTTGACTACGACACTAAGTCAAGCTTTGAAAATATGAAAGCTTTTGCTCTGCGTCACCAGTTGAACTTCCCCTACCTGTGGGACTCAACGCAAGACGTAACCGGTAGTTTCGGCACAAGAAAAACACCAACAGCCTTTCTCATCGATGCTAATGGTATAGTTCGTTACAAAGGTAAAATTGATAATCATCCCCAAGAACCATTATCAGTGGGAGAGGATTATTTGAGAACTGCGATCGCTTCTCTGTTTAAAGGTGAAGAAATAGCCATACCACAAACAGAACCAGTCGGTACTACATTGATTTGGCGTAACTAGACATAGATAGTCCCTGTAACTGTTATCTTAAATTGGAGGCAATTGCAACTTTTTTGATAAAGCGTAACTTCATGGGAACGAATTACCGACGGGTTTTACTCAAACTGAGCGGTGAAGCCTTAATGGGCAACATGGGCTATGGCATTGATCCCGAAGTGGTCAAAGGAATAGCACAAGAATTAGCAGAGGTGATAGCCACTGGTACTCAAATCGCCATAGTTGTTGGTGGTGGCAATATTTTTCGTGGCGTTAAAGCAGCGTCGGCGGGGATGGACAGGGCAACTGCTGACTATATTGGGATGATTGCCACGGTAATGAATGCCATGACGCTGCAAGATTCGCTAGAACGCATAGGAGTACAGACGCGAGTGCAAACCGCGATCGCTATGCAAGAATTAGCAGAACCCTATATTCGTCGTCGTGCCATCCGTCATCTTGAAAAAGGACGGGTGGTAATTTTTGGTGCTGGTTCTGGAAATCCCTTTTTTACTACCGATACGACTGCGGCATTAAGAGCCGCAGAAATTGATGCTGAGGTGATTTTTAAAGCCACCAAAGTAGATGGGGTATATGATGCCGATCCTCATATTTATCCTGACGCAAAGCGTTACAATAGCTTAACCTACGCGCACGTTTTAGCCCAAGATTTGCGGGTGATGGATAGTACTGCGATCGCCTTGTGTAAAGAAAATAATATCCCAATTCTAGTATTTGACCTAACGGTGCGAGGAAATATCCACCGAGCAGTCATGGGAGAATCCATCGGCACCCTTGTGGGAGGTTCTTGTGAAATTAGCTGAAGCTGAAAGTACGATGCAAAAAACCGTTGAGGCAACTCAACGAGCTTTTAACTCGATTCGCACTGGTCGCGCCAATGCGAGTTTATTAGATAAGGTATTGGTGGATTATTACGGTTCGCCTACTTCCTTAAAAGCACTGGCAAATATTAGCACGCCAGATTCCACGACGATCTTAATTCAACCCTACGAGCGCAATACCCTAAATATCCTTGAGAAGGCTATTTCCCTCTCAGATGTGGGTTTAACACCCAGTAACGACGGTTCTGTAATCCGGTTGAATATTCCGCCCTTAACGAGCGAACGCCGTAAAGAATTCGTCAAAATGGCATCCAAGTATGCTGAAGAGGGTCGTGTTGCAATTCGTAACATTCGCCGCGATGCCATAGACGCGATTCGCAAACAGGAGAAAGCCTCTGAAATCTCCAAAGATGAATCAAAAGACCAACAAGATAGCTTGCAAAAACTAACAAACGAGTATACCGCCAAAATAGACTCACTGTTGGCAGAAAAAGAAAAAGACATCACGACTGTTTAAAGTCTCAAGTCGAAGCATAAAGGCTGAAGGATGATGGATAAATTCTTCAGCCTTTATCATTTCTTAGGTATTTAATAAAAATTGATCGAGTATTTCAATACAAAATAAACTAATTCTGGAGCAAAAATTCAATATGTACGACTGCATCATCGTCGGCGCTGGGCCAGCTGGTGGAACAGCTGCATATCATTTAGCCAAACAAGGCCGCTCAGTATTAGTGTTAGAAAAAGAATTTCTGCCAAGATATAAACCTTGTGGCGGTGGTGTATCTCCAGCGATCGCTCAATGGTTTGACTTTGATTTTAGCCCAGTAATTTCTGTAAAAGCCGACTCCGTTCGTTTTACCTGGAATTTGGGCGACCCCGTAGAAGCAAAAATCGCCACAAAAGAACCAATTTGGATGGTGCGACGAGATATTTTTGACCATTTCTTAATTCAGCAAGGACAGAAACAAGGGGCTGAACTACGAGATAATACGGAAGTAATGGGTATTGATTTTCAAGGTGACTACTGGCAAGTTAACACAGCTAATGGCCCAGTTACAGGTCGCTACTTAATCGCGGCTGATGGTGCTAAAGGGCCAATGGCAAAATGGCTAGGCTTCAAAGACCGGAAACGCCGTTTAGCAGGAGCTTTGGAAGCAGAAGTTGCCGCAGATGTCAAGGATAAATCCACAATTCACTTCGAGTTTGGCTTAGTGAAAAATGGCTACATTTGGAACTTCCCAAAAGCTGATGGTTATTCCATTGGTGTCGGTACATTTATTGGCGGTAAACCCCAAGATTTTAAGAAAATTTTAGATGAGTACGCGCGATCGTTTAATGTAGATATCAAAACTGGCAAGCAATATGGTTATCCCCTTTCCTTGTGGGATGGCAACCAAAAATTGCATACCCAAAATGCGGTTTTAGTTGGGGAAGCAGCTTGTATAGTCGATCCGATGACAGCAGAAGGCATTCGTCCGTCAATTTTTAGCGGTTTAATTGCAGCAGGAGCCATTAATGAAGCCCTTTCTGGTGATACCAACGCTTTAGAAAAATATACTGAAGCCATTAATGAAGAATGGGGTAGTGAAATGGCTTGGGCGCAAAAATTAGGTGGGGCATTCTATCGTTTTCCAGGTATTGGCTACAAAGTGGGTGTTAAGCGCCCTTCCGGTGCGAAAATCATGGGTAAGATTCTGTGTGGAGAACTTCGCTATGGCGACGTTGCCGATCGCGCCCTCAAGCGTTTAATTCCTGGTTTTGGAGGTTAATTAAAGAGTGTAGTAGGCATTTTTCAATATGGCAATTTACTTGACAAAACGGCTGTCTATGTTCGCTAATATTCTTGCTCTTTTCCTCTTCATGCCGGGAATTGCCTTAGCTGCACCCGTTCAAATCAATACTACTTCTGGTGTTATTTTCGCCCAAACTACCAAAACTGCAAGCTACTCAACCCCGTCGGAGATTAACCTGACTCCCTTACAACGTCAGGAACTCCAAGCTGTGCGTCAGAGGAGAAATAGGGAAATTGCGGCAGTGTTAAACTCATCTCAGCGCGACCAACTTAATCATAATCTTCGGGCTGGTAATAATATCAAGCAAGCCCTAGAAAAACTAAATTTGCAACCAGAACAGCAAGATTTAGTAAAAGCGATCGTGCAATTTACTAACTTGAAATTGAAGGCTATTTCATCTAGACATTTGCTAAAAATAGGACAGAAGTAAAAGTTTGATTTCTAGAAATTATGGAAACATTTGACTAATCGACACTTCAATTTCTGGAAAGGCAATCAAAGATAACATTGCATCCTCCTGCAAAATAAATTGTTGATTGTAGCTTTGCAAACCCGGTTCGCGGAAAACATAAACCTGACGCTGATTCACATCCAAAATCCAGTAGTCAGCAATTCCCGCTTTAGCATAAAGAGGTGCTTTTTGTTTACGATCTGTTTCTAATGTTGTATCGGCTACCTCAATGAGTAAAAAGATTTCATTCGGTGCAGGATGACGATCGCTGTACTTTCGCTTATCAATCTGGACAATAGCGATATCTGGCTCAGGTTCAGAGTATTGGCTCAAGTGAATGGGATTTTGCACCCGAACTAAGGCAACTTCTGCTAGCAGCCGCTTGAGATAGTCAGACGCACAAAGCGTTGTCGCTGCATGGGCAGGATTTTTGGCGCTCATCGGGATAACTCGCCCATCAATCAGTTCTACCCGTTCATCCTCTGTAATAATACCCGTCTCCAGCATCAGGTGATATTCGTTTACAGTCCACAGGCGGACTCTAGTTTGTGTCATTGTATTTCCTTTAGCGATCGCACATCACTTTTAGGCGATTATTGCTTACTCTCAACTTTGGCAGCATCTATAATTAATCTTGCCCTATTTAGTTCGTTACCATGTCGGAAGAAGATATCCGAGCCGCGAGGCTGGAGAAAGTAGAACAACTCAAGCAGCTAGGGACTAACCCTTACGCCTATCGTTGGGAATCTACCCATCATGCAGCGCAGTTGCAAGAACAATTTGCCGATTTAACCAGTGGTGAAGAAGTTGATTTAGAAGTTGCGATCGCAGGGCGCATTATGGCGCGTCGCGTTTTTGGTAAATTGGCTTTCTTCACCTTGCAAGATGAAACCGGCACAATTCAGCTTTATCTTGATAAAAACCGCATCCAAGAAGGTATGGCAGATATTGATGCTGATGCCTTTAATCACCTGAAGCAACTTACAGATGCAGGTGACATTCTGGGAGCCAAAGGTACTATTAAACGGACTGAAAAGGGCGAGTTATCTGTCTACGTTAAACAATATACTATCCTGACTAAATCCCTGTTGCCCCTACCCGACAAGTGGCATGGATTAACGGATGTTGCCAAGCGCTACCGTCAGCGCTACGTTGACTTGATTGTTAACCCGGAAGTGCGCCAAACTTTCCGCCGTCGCGCTCAAATTACTGCTGGTATTCGCCGCTATTTAGAACAGCGAGATTTTCTGGAAATTGAAACGCCAGTTTTGCAAAGTGAAACTGGGGGTGCAGATGCACGTCCATTTATCACCTACCACAACACTTTAGAAATGGAGTTGTATCTGCGAATTGCTACAGAACTCCATCTGAAGCGGTTGATTGTGGGTGGTTTTGAAAAAGTGTTTGAATTGGGGCGAGTTTTCCGCAATGAGGGAATTTCGACTCGACACAATCCCGAATTTACGACGATTGAAGTTTACCAAGCCTACGCCGATTACAACGATATGATGGCGCTGACTGAGGGGATTATTACCACTGTAGCTCAAGAAGTTCTTGGTACATTGCAAATCACCTATCAAGGGGAACCGATAGATTTGACACCACCTTGGCGGCGGGTGACAATGCATGATTCAGTTAAAGAATTTACAGGCTTGGATTTTAATTCGTTCTCAAGTTTAGAAGAGGCAAAAACAGCAAGTAAAAATGCTGGTATTCCTGGTGTAAATGAAGCCCAATCAATTGGTAAGTTACTAAATTTAGCCTTTGAAGAGAAGGTAGAAGCCAATTTAATTCAACCTACCTTTGTAATTGATTACCCTGTAGAAATTTCGCCCTTAGCAAAACCTCACCGTTCTCAACCTGGTTTGGTAGAACGATTTGAGTTATTTATAGTCGGGCGAGAAACTGGGAATAGCTTCTCAGAACTTACCGATCCGATCGATCAAAGAGAACGCTTAGAAGCACAAGCGGCGCGGAAAGCTGCTGGCGACTTAGAAGCCCAAGGCGTAGATGAGGACTTTCTCACCGCTTTGGAATATGGGATGCCGCCTACAGGTGGTTTGGGGATTGGGATCGATCGCTTGGTGATGTTATTAACTGATTGTGCCAGTATTCGGGATGCGATCGCTTTCCCCTTACTCAAGCCTCCCAGCAGCCTGATTAAAGAATTTCGTTATGATCCAACAACTCAAACACTAACTATTGAATTTGACAATGGAAGTGTTTATGAGTATTTCAAAGTACCCCTTAGTCTAAAGGAAGGCTTAGAAAATGCACCGTCTGATGGTCAATACTTTAACAAGTTTATTAAAGGGAAATTTAAGTTTGAACAATTGAGTTGAGTTAGTAAAGGTAAGGAATGAGAATTAAATAACATACAATTTATATCCCTTGTTTACCTCACCTCAATCCCTCTCCTTATAAAGGCTACGGTGTACACACAAGTCTGAAATAGCTGATTAACCAAGGTTTTACCCCACCCTAAC
>NZ_JABXKI010000213.1 GCF_017115095.1 Nostoc sp. NMS4
ATAGGCATGAAATTTAAATTATTTTAACTTTTACCATAAAAGTAGCGCAAGAGCCATGATTTCTTGAGGCTTTATAGCTTCTTAATAATATTTCAGAAAATATATCGATGTAATTAATATCTCCAACCAGCAAAATAGCAAAGGGAAGATGATTTTTCTGTTGGAAATTTCTGATTCAGAATTCTGTTAGCGTAGCGGGGCGTAGCCCATTCTGACTCCTGAATCCTTTTCTATATGGATTCTGAACTTGTCCTGAAATCATCCAATCTCTTATCCAACAGTTTCACTAACAATTAGATATCTAAAATTTAGCAGAGAATTCCAATAACATGAATATTCAGAATACAGGCATACTTTTCCTTGATTCTTCAGTTAAGAACTATGAAATATTGCTGAAAAGTGTTGTATCAGGAATTGAGGTAATAGTCCTTGACTCAAACCAAGATGGGGTAGAGCAAATTACTCAAATACTGTTACAACGCCCTAGAGTTGAAAGTGTCCATATAGTCTCTCATGGTTCTCCCGGTTGCCTCTACCTGGGTAATAACCAACTCAGCCTCAGCAGTTTAGAACGCTATACCCAAGAGCTACAAATTTGGTTCTGTTCATCTCTAATACTCTACGGCTGTAACGTCGCCACCGGGGATGCAGGAGAGGAATTTTTGCAGAAGTTGCACCGATTGACGGGAGCAAATATTGCTGCCTCGACTACACCAACAGGTAATGCAGCCTTGGGTGGAGATTGGAATTTACAAGTTAAAGTCGGCAAAGATTTTCCCATCCCAAATCCGATGGCTTTGGCATTCCGAGAAGAGACTCTTGCTACTTATACGGGAATACTTGCTGCTGGTGAACTTGATACTACCTTTGCCATTGGTGGTAAACTTAGCGGCTCTGCCTATAGTGTTGCAATTCAATCAGATGGCAAAATTTTGGCAGTGGGCTATAGTTACATGGTTCACGATGGCTTAAATGCCCCTGACTTTGCTTTAGCACGCTATAATCCAGACGGCAGCGTAGACAACAGCTTTGGCAATGCTGGTACAGTTACTACTCATGTAGGTAGTGCTAGCGATAATGCTTATAGCGTCACTCTTCAATCAGACGGCAAGATTGTTGTTGCTGGATATAGTTGGGACACTACCCAATCTAACCAGCCAGATTTTGCTCTAGCACGCTACAACACTAACGGTAGTCTAGATACCAGTTTTGGTAATGGTGGTAAACTTATTACTAACTTTGGTCAGGACTTCGGTCATAAAGTCTTAGTTCAGCTAGATGGCAAGATAATCCTAGCGGGATACATCGGCAATGGTAGTCGAGATTATGTTTTAGTACGCTACAACACCGATGGCACTATAGATAGCAGTTTTGGTAACGGTGGCAAAGTCAACGGTACAAATGGTTATGCTGCGGCAATTCTCTCGGATGGCAAAATTGTTATTGCTGGAGGTGCGAACAGTGGCACTAATAATGATTTTGCCTTAGCACGCTATAACAGCAATGGCAGTCTAGATACTAGCTTTGGCAATGGTGGTAGGGTTTTAACTCCTATAGGTGCATCCTTTGACACGGCTAATACCATTGCAATTCAGTCAGACGGCAAAATTGTTGTTGCTGGATATGCGTGGAGTGTATGGAATGGCTCTAACCAAGAAGACTTTGCTATTGCCCGTTACAATGCTAATGGCAGCCTCGATACTAGCTTTGGTAATGGTGGTAAAGTCATTGCGCCTGTAAGCTTCAGTACTAATGACCGTGCCACTAGTTTAACAATTCAATCAAATGGCAAAATTGTTGTCGCTGGCTATGTTGAAAACGGAAATAATCGGGACACAGTTCTATTAGCCTATACTTCTAATGGAACTTTGGATACCAGCTTTGGTACGAATGGTCAGGTTATTACTCCCATTAAGAGTAACTACGAAGGTGCTAATGTTGTTGCAACTCAATCGGATGGCAATATTGTTGTTGTTGGCAATAACAACGGTTACTTTGCAGTGGCACGCTATCTCGGTGTTTCCAACGAAATACCTCCCACTCCCTCAAATACAGCACCTACTTTAACTGACACTAATATCGCCCTCAACTCTGTAAATTCCAACGCAGGGGCACCCTCTGGCACAGTAGGTACTTTAGTATCATCCTTAGTCAGTTTAAATAGTAACATTACTGACCCAGACATTGGTAGTTTAACAGGTATCGCCATTATCGCTGCTGACACTACCAACGGTACTTTATGGTACAGCACTGACAAGGGCACAATCTGGAATTCTCTATCTGCGGTGTCTGACACTAGCGCTCGTTTGCTAGCAGCAGATGCTAATACCCGTATTTATTTCCAGCCTAATGCTAATTTTAATGGCTATGTAGGTAATGCTATCACCTTCCGTGCTTGGGACAGAACTAGCGGCACGAACGCTGGTATTGTTGACACCACTGTTAACGGTGGTACTACTGCTTTTAGTAGTACAATCGATACTGCCCCGATAAAAGTAAAGTTCACTGCTCCTACTTATTACAAACTAGCAACAAGCGACTTTCTCCAAGACTGGTCAAATACTAATTTGATTACTACGGATGATGATTGGAGTAATTTACCCAGTATTAGAGGTTTCCGAGGTGATGGTTTAGTTAGTAGTATGGGTGCTAACCCACAAACAGTACTAGCTGATGGTTCTGCCACTCCTATTGATGTAAATGCTAATCAAAGTAATCCAAATACCTACACAAATGGCGGGATTACAGAATTTGCATTGAGCAATCCAACTGTTGCTCTCAGAGGCTCATCAACCGCTACAGCACCGCATTTAGTTATTTATTTAGATGCGACTGGGCAGCAAAATCTCCAACTTAGCTTTACGCTACGTGACATAGATAGCTCAACACGCGATGCCATTCAATCTGTCGCTGTACAATACCGCGTTGGCGATACAGGGAATTTCATCAATCTGCCAACAGCTTTTGTACCCGATGCTTCTAATAACGCCTCAACTTCAGCTTCTTATGACGCACGGGAAGCACACATAACTGTTTTATTGCCACCCGAAGTTACCAATCAGGCACAAGTTCAAGTTCGCTTTATTACTACTGATGCCAATGGTGAAGATGAGTGGATTGGGGTTGATGATATCAAGGTTATGAGTAGAGCTATTGCCACTAATCAACCACCAGTGGCGATAAACGAGACTTATTTTGTCTCAGCCAACACTTCGTTACAAACTGCTGCTCCAATTACCGGGCTGACTTTAGATAGCGATCGCGGTAACTATATCGGTCAGAGTGATTACTATAGTTATACTCCTGTCACAGGTAAGTTTAGCGCTGTTCGTGCTTATCCCACCAATCCCACTAGCAACAACGCCATCCACATTAGCTACTCTGAGCCTGGAACTGGCGGTACATGGTGGGATCTTTCATTTGCAGCTCCATTTAACGCTCCACTGACGGCGGGTACAACATACACAGGTGCTGCACGTTTCCCATTCCAAACCTCTAATCAGGCTGGTTTAGATGTTGGTGGTGCTGGACGCGGCTATAACAGCTTGACAGGGCAGTTTACAGTTAACCAAATCGTCTACGGCTCTGGTAGCGAAATTCTCAATTTTGATGCTACCTTCCAAGAATACGGCGATGGCGACCCTGCCAGCGAAAGCTTTAAAGGTCGGATTCAATACCGCGCTACCCCTAACAATTTAGTCGCTGGTGTATTAACCAATGATACAGATACCGAAAATAGCCCACTGAAAGCAACTTTAGTATCTGGGACAAATAACGGTAGCCTTATTTTCAATTCTGATGGCTCTTTTACTTACACTCCTAATGCTGGCTTTCAAGGCATTGATGCCTTCAGCTATAAAGCTAATGATGCGATCGCAGATTCTAATATTGCAACAGTAAGTTTATATGTTGGAAATCAAGCGCCTACAGTTACTTTGTCCAGCACAAACCCCACTTACTATGAAAATGCACCAGGTATTTTCATCGATCCTAATGCAACTGTCGCAGACTTTGATTCCCAAGACTTCGATTTTGGTAAATTGACTGTTCACTTTAGCAATATTGCGACTGTTGACGATCGCCTGATCATCCAAAACAGCACAACAAATCAAATTCAAGTCAACGACACAAGTATTTTATACGATAATAGTTTGATTGCTACTTTCAGTGGCGGCATTGGCACTCAAGATTTAGTAATCAGCTTTAATTCTAAAGCTACACCTACTGCTGTCCAAGCTTTGCTACGCAGTGTTAGTTACACCAACATCTCTGAGAATCCCTCCACTACTCCCCGTACTATCAGCTTTGTATTGACTGATGGTGATGGCGGTACTAGTACCACAGTTTCTAAGACAATTAATGTTACTGCTATCAACGACGCTCCAACAATCAGTTTACCAGGAACTAACCCCACCTACACTGAAAACGACCCTGCTATCTTCATCGATCCTAATGCAACTGTCGCAGACTTTGATTCCCAAGACTTCGATTTTGGTAAATTGACTGTTCACTTTAGCAATATTGCGACTGTTGACGATCGCCTGATCATCCAAAACAGCACAACAAATCAAATTCAAGTCAACGACACAAGTATTTTATACGATAATAGTTTGATTGCTACTTTCAGTGGCGGCATTGGCACTCAAGATTTAGTAATCAGCTTTAATTCTAAAGCTACACCTACTGCTGTCCAAGCTTTGCTACGCAGTATTAGTTACGCCAACATCTCTGAGAATCCTTCTACTACTCCCCGTACAGTTAGCTTTGTGTTGACTGATGGTGATGGCGGTACTAGTTCCACTGTCTTTAAGACAATTAATTTTACTGCTGTCAATGATTCCCCGACAATCAGTTTACCAGGAACTAACCCCACGTATACTGAAAATGATTCTGCTATTTTCATTGACGCTGGTGCAACCGTCTTAGATCCTGATTCCCAAGACTTAGATTTAGGTAAATTGACTGTTCAGTTCAGCAATGGTGGAAGTAATGGCGATCGCCTGATCATCCAAAACAACACAACAAATCAAATTCAAGTCAGCGACACAAGTATTTTATACGATACTAGCTTGATTGCTACTTTCAGTGGCGGTATTGGCACTCAAGATTTAGTAATCAACTTTAACTCTAAAGCTACACCTACTGCTGTTCAAGCCTTAATTCGCAGTATTAGTTACGCTAACATCTCTGAAAATCCCGCTACTATTCCCCGTACTATCAACTTTGTGTTGACTGATGGTGATGGCGGTACTAGTGCTACAGTTTCTAAGATAATTAATGTTACTGCTCTCAATGATGCTCCAATTGTTACCGCAAATCAAAGCTTCAGCCTGAATGAAAATAGCAGTAATAACACGGTGGTTGGTACTGTAGTTGCTACTGATATCGAGGGAACTAACTCATTTTCCAACTGGAGAATTGTTGATGGTAACTTTGACCTGGATGGAGATGGGAAAACTGCTTTTAGCATCAACTCTAATTCTGGACAAATTATTGTTAGCGATCGCGACGATCTTGATTTTGAGAGTAAGCCTAACTTTCAATTACAAGTTACTGTCAGTGATGGCACGGATAATAGTGCTATGCAAGCGATCGCTGTCAATCTGAATGATGTCAGCGAAAAGACTATCTATGGTACGTCTTCAAGCAATAAGCTAAATGGCGGTACAACTGATGATACCATCTACGGCTATGCAGGAAATGACTATTTATACGGTCAGGATGGTAACGATCGCCTGATTGCTGGTGCTGGCAATGACTACCTTTATGGCGGCAAAGGTGATGATATTCTCGACGGTGGTGATGGCATTGATTACGTAACTGAATCTGCTGATGTCAACTTTAGCTTAACTAACACTCAACTCGTTGGTTTAGGTACTGATAGCCTGATCGGTATTGAACGGGTAAAATTGACAGGTGGCATTAGTAAAAATACCTTAGATGCATCATCATTTACCATTGGTGGTGTCTATCTTTATGGCGGCAATGGTAATGATAGTCTCTTAGGCAGTAGTAGCAATGATTACCTATATGGAGAGAATGATAGCGATCGCCTGATTGGGAATGCTGGCAATGACTACCTTTATGGTGGTGCAGGTGACGACATCCTGATTGGCGGTGCTGGTAATGATTTACTCTATGGACAAACGGGTGCGGATATTTTTGTTCTCGCATCAGGAAACGGCAATGATAGCATCCTTGATTTTAAGGATGGCATCGACAAACTTGGTTTATTCGGTGGTTTAACTTATGGAGCTTTAACTATCTCTGCAAGTAGTAATAAGACTTCCATTCGGATTACTTCCACAAATGAGACGTTAGCTATTTTGAGCGGCATTAATCCCAGCTTGATTACAGAGAGCGATTTTATACCAGTTATTTAAAATCCGCGTTCTCGTGTCGCAGACAGACGCTCTTGCTAGCTTGCTTCTCTGTAGAGTACGCTGTTTTGTTCCAACATTTGTCTCATTTTCATTATCTAGCGATCGCCTCTAGATTACACGCTTTTGATTCCTGGCTCATGTTAGGGTAGTATCAATAATCCCAATTTGATTGTCTGATATGACCGTTGCTCAGTCAGCCAAACCCCCTAGTAGTGATATTACGGTGACATTGAAGCGGCTAGTACCGCAAGGCGGAATTCGTAATTCGTAATTCGTAATTACTGTACCGTAAGGATTTCATTGATTTGGAATGGGTGGTTTATTTACGCCGTGCTGTACTAATTGCTCTTTGAGAAGAAGATGAAACAGACGAATATGGAATTTTACAGCCGAGTCAATCCGCTTTTAAGTTGGCGATGCTATTAGTCATAGATGCCTATGAAATAATGGGCGATCGCTTTCCCAAAGCATCGGCTTCGACAGATGAACAAGGTGGTATTCGACTAACATGGAGCAAACAGTCGCCTGAATGTGAAATCCGTTTGATTTGCCCAGCAACAGCCGCACAACAGGCTGCTGTTTACCATGAGTTGGGAGATAATTATGCAATCGAGTCAGATGTGACACCATCTGTGTTAGTGCAATGGTTGGAGTGGCTTAACCAATTCGGGAAATTGGATTGGATGTAGAACAGGATTCTGTGAACCATGCCAACATTGTTGGTTTACCATATCGAGAAGATAACTTAGCCGAGGCGGAACGATTGGCGGGGTTATTGGCGAAGCGATCGCACCTCGTCTGGCAACCTAAATGATTTATTTTTCTGATTCTCACCATAATTCATTTTTTAGAGGCGCACAGCTAGCTGTGCGCCCCTACTTAACTCACCTGGACACTCAGCACTGCTTCGGTGATTTCATTCAACGACTGTTACCGAAGCCCCTTCAACTGCTGGAGGGATGCCGGGTAACTCAAGACAGTATCCAGCACCATACACTGTCTTGATATAGCGGGGATGGCGAGGATCTGGTTCTAGCTTGGTTCTCAAGTGGCGAATATGGACTCGAATCGTTTCAATGTCATCATCAGGATCGTAGCCCCAAACTTCTCTGAGGATTTCGCTGGGAGAAACTGTTTGACCGTGGCGTTGCAGTAAGCAGTGAAGTAGCTCAAATTCCAAGTGAGTCAATTTCACTGTGTCGTTGAACCATATCGCCTCAAATCTTTCGGGAACAAGGGTGAGTGAGCCATAGTTGAGAATCTCACTATGTTTTGCTGCTTGAGGAATGCGGTCAGTACGCCGCAAAAGCGCCCGTACCCGCGCCAGCAGTTCTTCAACTTCAAAAGGTTTGGTGAGATAGTCATCTGCGCCAGCATTAAAGCCTTCCACCTTATCCTGAGTTTGGCTCAAAGCCGTCAACATTAACACGGGAATCTCAGAGGTGCGATCGTCGCGTCGTAGGCGCTGGCAAACGGTAAACCCATCTACCCTGGGCAACATTAAATCGAGCATGATCAAGTCTGGTTGTAGCTGGAGAGCCAGCGCTTGACCTTTGATGCCGTCTTCAGCTTGACTAACATCGTAGCCAGCCATTTCCAAGTTGACGGCAACTAGTTCTGAAATCGCTGGGTCATCGTCTATGACAAGAATCCTCGGCATTCTTAAAAAATTATTACTACTTATTAAGGATAAATAACAACCTTTGATAGATACAAAGATTTTTGAAGCAATGATGAAAAAGTTTCTAAATCTTACATAAATATTAAGATTAAATGACTGTGAAATCAAGACTCAACTACACGAAATCTTATAGTCTATGATGTGTTATACTCCCCACTACAATCCGTCTTGGTTTTTACAAAACGGTGTGATGATGACTGTATACTCCGCTTTGTGGGGAAAACGTTGCTGGGAAAGCACTACTCCCTTACCAGAACCGTCTTATCACGAAAAAATATTTATTGGTGGCCAAGGTGTGCCAATTTTTGGCTTGGTTGCCATTCCTGAAAATGCTCATAGCACGATTATCGGCACTTATGGCATTACTGGAGAGTTAGAGACGGAATGGTTTTTGAGAGTGCTAGGACGTAAGTCCTACGCTCAAGGATACGCGATGGTGTTATTTGATTGGCGGGCTCACGGCAAAACTGCCGAATTGTCTCCAACTCTGACTTCTGATGGTTTGTATGAGGGGGAAGATTTTGTTCGGATTGCGGCGGCTGCTAAGGCAATGGGATGTCCGGGAAAATTTTGGTTTACAGGGTTTTCTTTAGGAGGACAATTGGCACTGTGGGCGGTGAAGGTGGCTGGTGAGGTGATTAGGGAGTATGGAGATTTAGGGCTAGAAGATAGCGATATTGGCGGTGGGATGGTGATTTGTCCGAGTTTGGATTCAGAGCGATCGCTATCTTATCTAGTTACGAAGCCCTTGGGCAGATTTTTGGAAGCAGGAATTGCCCAAAATTTAAAAAAACTGGCATGGAAGATACATGATGCTCATCCTGGAAGCCTTGACCCCGCAGCCATTGAACGGGCAAATAGTATCTGGGGTTTTGATAATGAATTGGTAATTAACCGATTAGGTTTTTCTTCTGTGGAAGCATATTATCAAGCGAGTAGTGCTTTACAAATATTGCCGCAAATCTCAAAACCGACTTTGATTTTATATGCTGCTGACGATCCACTTTTTGACCCAGCTATCATACCGGAATTAGAAGAAGCGTGCGATCGCAATCCGGCAATAGATTTATTGCTCACCCAGTACGGCGGGCATGTGGGCTATTTGAGCAGTAAAGAGTGCCAACGTCAAGTAAACGATTCTGACCTTTGGTGGGCATGGAATCGGGTTTTAGAATGGTTGGAGAAACAGCGTAATTTGTAATTTTTTATTTATAGCCACTTGCCAGACTACTAGGATAGGTTAATTCTTGCAAGTCGATGCAATAGCAATGCAGAAGGTTGCGTTTAAATTGAGTGTAAAACTGAGCTTACCTCGCAGAATCTGGGTGTCATCAAATAGGTATGAATTGAATTTAAAATTGATAGCCAAGCGCGAGTTGAATAATCAGGAGGAGTGTGAAAGCTGGTCGAAAGTTGATTAATAACTTACTGAGGGCTTCTGTATCAATAAAAAAAGCATCGTGACCGTAAATTGATTTCAGCCAACCTAGTTGAGCATTAGGAATTAAATCTGCTACTTCTTGTTGTTCTATCGGTGGATAGAGAATGTCAGAATCAATAGCAACAATTAAAGCAGGTTGTTTAATGCTTTGCAGAACAGATTTATAGTCTTGACCTTGAGCAATATCATGACTATCCATCGCTTGGGTGAGAGTGATGTAAGTATTGGCATCAAATCTCTGTACTAGCTTTTGACCATGATGTTGTAAGTAGCTAGCGATCGCACTTCGTTAAAATCGCTAAAATCATTGTATAGTAAGCATTCTGCATTTTCGGATAAGTCTAATGTAGCTTAAGTACAAGAAGGAAAAACGAACCGCGATCGCGCAGCGTCTCGTTAGAGAAGGACGCAAAGGACACAAAGAAAGAAAGAAGTTAAAAGGGCTTGGCGCAACTTCACTAATTAATAAATGCTTTTAACCGTGAATAAAAAAGTAGGCAGTCATGCTGAAGGCAACAATCATGACAAATTTCCGAATTAAGTGCGGTTCAAGTTTACGAGCATAGTGGGCGCTTAAGTAACCACCAAGAGAGCCACCGACTGCCATCAAAATAGCTTGATGCCAAGCAATTACACCTGCAAAAATAAATGGAACGATCGCAATACCATTGATACAACTCCCTAAAAATGTTTTGAAAGCATTCATTTTGTGAATACTTTTGATACCTAAAAATGTCAGAGTCGCCAGCATTAAAATCCCTAAACCTGCGCCGAAGAAACCGCCATAGATTGCGATCGCTAGTTGAGCCAGTACCAAATTAAACAAGGGTACAGATTCCGGTGATTTATTCTGGTTTCGACGCTGCAACCACTTTTTGAACGGTTCGCCAAAGGTAAATACAACTGTTGCTAGCAGTAATAGATAGGGAATCAGCTTTTTAAAGATATCTGGCGATGTATACAACAAAGCTATGGAGCCAATCATGCCACCAACTAAACTGACGCCACATAGAAGTAAAAAATCTCGCCGCTCGATGCCCAAATCTTGACGATATGCTCCAGCACTGGCGAGAGCTGCCACCCAAATTGCAGTATTATTGGTGGCATTAGCTGCGATCGGTGGTACACCCGTAAAGATGAGAGTTGGAAACGTGATAAAGCTTCCACCACCCGCTACAGCATTTAACCCACCTGCAATAAAAGCGGTACTAAACAACAGCAAGCTATGGATAAACGTTAATGATGGCGGCATTATCTTTAATTACGAATTACGAATTACAAGTCTGGGAATATCACTTGGAGAATGGGCAATCCAATCAGCACCATGAGCTTTTAATTCCTCCTCGGTTCCATAGCCATAGGTAACGCCAATTGAAGCGAAAGGATAGCAGAGAAAGGCATATCTTAATTCCCAATTCAACCCCTAATTTTGAGCGATTTCACAAAGCCTTCTGCACTAAGTAACGCAATCCCCAATGTGACAACACCAATCCCTATACTCTGAATCACGTTTAAAGTTTCGTTAATGGTTATCCATGCAACTAACGCTGTCAATGCTGGACTGCTAGAGCCAATTATGGAAGCGGTAGATGCGCCAACCATCCGAATCCCCACATTGTTTAAAGTGTGTCCGAGAAAGCTGATAAGTCCGGAAAATATGCTACCAATCCATAGGGGTGTCCAATCAAGTTGGGCGTTTTTACCTGGCCAAAACAGTAAGCTAACACCGGAAAGCAGTAGAGTGGAGGCAAAACTGATCCAGGTAAAGGGAATTGGATGGAATTTTTCTAAACATTTTTGAGCAATGATGCAATAAAAGGCGTAAACAATTCCAGCGCCAAAACTAGCGAAAATGCCGATCGCAATGATATGACTGCTGTAGGTGGCAGAAGATTGGGGAATGGTGAGAGCGCTTCCCACCAGAATAATAGCCATTACCAGCCAACGAAACAATGTGGGGCGATCGCCAAAAAACCTCCATGACAGCAGCGCTGTAAATACGGGATAGGTGAAGAAAAGGGTCAAGGCAATGCCTGTGGGAATCAAGCCAATAGCAATGTAGATTGAGGCAATATACACAAACATCAGCACTCCACAGCCAAGAGCTTGGATTAGAACATCCCTACCTTTGCGGGTGAACAAGTATTGAAATTCTGTCCAAGCAGATGGATATAGCTTGAATGATAGAGATGCCATGAGTGGAACCACCAGCAGCATTCGCATGAACATCAGCAAGAAGGAATTCTGCAAATCCGGTTTAACGTATCCACCGAGTAAAAATAAACCTAGTACGAGATGTTCTGAAAACAAAACTCGGACAGTAACGTTATGAAACGTCAAAACAAAGGAGGATAGTAGAACCGTTAGGATGCCCAACACGATAAAAAGTTTCCTTAGAGACGACCTGATTGTATTGCTAAAACCACTGGAATAACAAACCAGAGGAAATCAAAGCCGTCACTTGAAAAGACGCGATAAATCGCCGTCTCTACAGGGAATTTATCCATCAATTATTACTATGCCAAGGAACCGGCGCTCACAGGTTTAGGAGCAGTTTTTGTAATGAACTGGTTCACTGGACGAGGCAAACCAAGATTTTCGCGCAAAGTACTACCTTCATACTCAGTACGAAATATTCCTCGGCGTTGCAGTTCGGGAATTACCAAATCCACGAATTCATCTAAACCCCCAGGCAACCACGGCGGCATGATGTTAAATCCATCAGCCCCACCATTAACAAACCAATCTTCTAACTGATCGGCAATGTGTTCTGGTGTTCCGAGAATCGTTCGATGTCCCCGCGCTCCTGCAATCCACAAATACAGTTGTCGGATTGTTAAATTCTCTCTGCGGGCAAGATCGGTGATCAGTTGCAAGCGGCTTTTGCCACCGTTGGTATCTGGCAGATCCGGCAGTGGCCCATCTAGGGGATATTTGGACAAATCATAGCCACCCACTAGCCCAGAAAGCAGCCCTAATCCGACCAGGGGATGAATCAACTCCTGAAGTTGTTCATATTTATCCTTAGCTTCCTGCTCAGTCTTACCAATTACCGGGAATACTCCCGGCATAATTTTGAGATGGTCAGGGGAACGTCCGTATTTAGCCAATCTCCCCTTGACACTGGTGTAGAAGGCTTGAGCTTCTGCCAATGTCTGTTGTGCAGTGAAAATCGCCTCTGCTGTTTGGGCAGCTAAATCCTGTCCAGCCTCGGAAGATCCAGCTTGTACGATTACTGGATATCCCTGCGGTGGACGCGCTACATTGAGCGGGCCGCGCACCGAGAAATATTTACCCTTGTGGTGGGGAATATGCAACTTTTCTGCATCGAAGTAAATACCTGACTCCTTATTGTGGAGAAAAGCATCGTCTTCCCAACTATCCCAAAGTTTGGTAACAACATCCACAAATTCCCTCGCCCGTTCATAGCGCAGCGAGTGTTCTAAGTGGTTTTCTTGGCTGAAATTCTGCGCTGCGGCTTCAGCAGCAGAGGTTACAAGATTCCAGCCGGCACGACCACCGCTGAGATAATCTAGTGATGCAAACTTGCGGGCGAGATGAAAAGGTTCATCATAAGTCGTTGATGATGTCGCCACCAATCCGATATTTTCTGTCACCGCAGACAGAGCCGACAACAAGGTTAAAGGTTCAAAATGGACACTGAATTGTCCCGAACGGCTAAAAGCCTCAGTCCCTTGCCCTCGATCCCAGACGGCTAAACCATCTGCGAGGAAAAGCATATCAAATTTTCCCCGTTCAGCCGTTTGGGCCAGATGCTTGTAATGTTGGAAGTTCAGACCTCCATCAGCCGGGGTGTTGGGATGCCTCCATGCTGCAACATGATGACCACTACCGGGTAAAAATGCTCCGAGTTTAAGTTGTTTTTTCGTACTCATATTTGTATATAAATCCGTCGTCAGTCGCTAGAGTTGGTACTTTACCTGTAGGGTTGTAATTCAGTAGGTCGCTGTTTGGATCTCGTGCAATGACTTTTTGTGTTTCGATGCGATCGCTACGACGGGCTACGCCTACGCACAGATTCAGTTCTATTATTGCTACCCGTGCAATGCGTGTATAGGGTGAGTTAGGTGTATAAAAGAGTTTCATAAAAAAGCGCGATCGTCATTAGATACTGGGTTCAAATGTCTAAGCCCTAAAATCCTTACTACAAACCCTCAAAACTAGCTTGACAAAGTACTCAAAGTAGTAATTGAGTCTCCATCTAAGCTGAATCAGCATCATCCCATTGGCTCAACTTGTTTAGGAGTTCGTTTCGGCGCTCCGGTGATGTAAACGCTACCTCGATCGCATTACGAGTTACGGCAAGCAATTCGGCTGGAGAAAAACCGAGGGTATGGGCTACTGCATACTCCCGCCCAATAGTGGTACAGATTTGGACAGGATCATCTGTACAAAGGGCGATCGCAATTTCTCTTTTCATTCTCCTAATTACGCAGTTACTGCCTCACGTCGGTTATATGCAGAAGAGTCTCCCTTAATGGCTTCACTTTGTTTGCCATCAATACCAACGGGAATATCACCAACAATAGTCACTCGTTGAACGTGGCGAGGTTGATTGCCGTAGTCTGCGATCGCATAATGTTGAGTAGCACGATTATCCCAGAACGCTACATCGCCAACTTTCCAACGCCACCGGACTGTGTTCTCTGGAAGTGTGATGTAAGCTTGCAACAATTTCAGGATTTCATCGGATTCATTCTGTGATAAACCACGAAGGCGGCGCACGAACCCACCGATGAATAACCCACGTTCACCAGATTCAGGATGCACGCGGACAACTGGATGCAGGGTTTCGTATACAGTCGAGGTGAAAACAGCCCGATGCTTTAAGACTTCTTTTGGCAAGTCAATTGTTGCTGCTGCATAATCGTAAGCGTTGCTGTGTACTGCCCAGAGTTGGTCAGCAATATTACGTAGGTGAGTTGGTAAATCTTCGTAACCAGTCACGGAGTTTGCCCAAATAGTGTCACCTCCTGATGGTGGGATGACCAACGCCCGTAAAACGGAACCAAGGGGGGGACGGTCTACAAATGTGACATCGGTATGCCAGTTATTGGCGCGACTCACAGTCTTGCCGTAATTCAGGTCAAGAACTTCTGGGTTTTCTGGCAATGAGGGAACGGTGGGATGGGCTGTAGTGACTTCCCCGAAGCGACGGGCAAAGGCTACTTGTCCTTGAGCGTCAAGGTTCTGCTCTCGGAAGAAGATGACTTTGTGTTTAACTAAAGCTTTACGGATATCGCTGATGATTTCGTTGCTGAGGTTACTGCTCAAATCAACACCGATGATTTTTGCACCGATACGTCCGGCGATTTGTTTGATGTCAAAGTGTTGGGAAGTCATGATATTTGTGTCTCCAAGGGTTAATTAATTTGTTTCACGCACAGGGTAGGAGTTTGAGAGAGGTTTTTCCGATCTATGCGGGGTAAAAGACGAATGTTCGTAGTTCGATGCTTTCTCGTGGGGGAGCGTTGGCTGGGCTGGTGGGATCTTCAAAGGCTGTATGGGCAGCAAAACGGGCGTGTCCCTCTTCTGCGGAGTCGAAACACTTGATAAATAGGGCTTCGTCTCTGTGCATTTGCGGAAAGTAGAACCATTTATGTTTGGAGTTATACGTGACTCCATAAGTTTCACCAACGCGATCGCGGTACACTAAATCACCAGCTACAAGCTCTGTGGGTGCGATACTTTGTGCGTCACACACTGCTAAGGGTGACTCTTGAATTGGTGTTGCGATCGCTCGCCAAACATTGATGATGGCAAATCGTTGTTTTAGTAGCGCCTCAATATCATCATCTACACCCCGCGCTGCTAGTTCCAAACGGGCGCGAGTATAGCCTGATTTGGCGGTGAAGTCGTTGTGTACGCGCTTGGCAGGTTCCTTAATATTATTCTCACCTGGCTTGGAGTTACCAGCATTACGAAGGGTATGATCGAATATCACTACCTTCGTTGCACCTGTCACTTCTTTTAACAATTGCTCGGCTTCTGGATAGTAGACGCGGCGTACTTCGTCTTCATCGTAAAAGTTGCGGACATTAGTATTATGTCCAGTAAAGGCAAATCCTTCTCGATCTAACGAGATGTTCTCTGAGATAGAACGAGCATTGTAAATTGGCAGTTTATGCGTCTGATAAGTTGCATTCGTGCGCGGAATGCCGGCTGGCGGTTCGTAGGTATAGTTAACTGGTTTTTCTGCCGTTGGAACCAGGTAAGTGAGGTTAGCCTCTACTGATGGCAGTTCTGCGGAAACTGGTTTGTCTAGAACTTGGTTATTTAAGCTCATAGGTTATCCCATTTTGGATTTTGGTTAATTGTTGGTCATGTGTCCTATTTTTGGGCTGCACCAACGGGAAGAGGTTCACCGAGAATTTTGGCGAATCTTTCCAAATAGAAGTCTACAGGGTTGGCTACCGCTTGAATTGAGGAGCGATCGCTTAACCTGTTCCACCATGTCTGCAAACGAGGTGTTTCGGCTGGTAGTGTGAATTTGCGGAAGTGTTCTAAGAGTGGTAAACGTTCAAACCAAGGATAGAAGCTGATATCAACTAGGCTAAACCGATCTCCTAATAAGTAATCACCTTTGCCTAATCCTTCTTGTTCAATATATAGAAGTGCTTCTGTGAACTCTTTTCGTCCTTGTTCCTGTTCGGTGCTATCTTTACCGCGCAGAAATTTGTTAAAAGCTGGGACAAGGCGAGTATTGGCGTAGTCTATCCAGATGCGAGCGATCGCTTTAGCTGCGGGATCGCGGGGTAATAAAGGTGGTTCTGGAAAAACCTCATCTAGATATTCATTGATGATAGCGGACTCGTAAATTTCAACATCCCCATGTTTGATAGCCGGAACTTTACCATAGTGGGAAATCTGTGTGTACCCATCTGGTTTGTTCTGTAAGTCAATTTCTATCGGGGTGAAGTCAATGCCTTTTTCCAGTAAGACTACACGAGTCCGTTGAGAGAAGGTCGAGGCTTTGGCGAAGTACAGTTGTAGGTTGCTCATAAAAACTTTTCCTCGTAATTATCGTGACATGCAGACTATTTGAGATTGCACAACCCCAACTGAAGCAATAAGACAGAAGCGAGATGTGTTGATTAGTGCAGTTGAATAATTGACTGGCAGGTATCTACGTCAGTTAGATGGTATATTACAGTTTATCGGTCGATTTAGCGTATTTTAAATATTATACAGTCTTTATGAAAATATGCATACCTAATTATTCGTGTAACTAAATAAATATCTAGTAGTCTGTCCCATTAGTTACGAGGGGTGAATAAGTTCGTAGTAAGGACTTTAGTCCTGGATTTTTAAGCACTGAAGTGCTTACTACAAACTCATCATATTTAGGCTTGTCAAAAAGAGGTATTATATGTACTCGAAAGCTGACTCTAATAGGAACATCCGTCTTGGCTTGCTAGTACCCGCAGGTAACACGACGTTTGAGCCTGACTTTAGCTCTGCTTTTTCCAGTCAAGTCAGTATTCATAGCCATCGCGTCATTGCTCAACGCTCACACGCTTATGAGAGCGATGAATCAATGGATGACATCAACGAAGAAGCTGTTAAGGAAGTAGAAAAATTAGCAAGAGCCGGGGTACATTTTGGAGCATACGGCTTCACGACAGCAACATTTTACCGAGGGCGAGTTTTTGCCGAACAATTACAACAACGTTTGACACAGGTGCTAGGAGTGCCAGTTATTGTACCGGCTCTAGCTTTATTAGAAGCACTGACATACCTAAAAATTAGGAAAATTTCTGTAGTCACCCCTTACCCTGAATGGAACAACCAAAGCTTAAAAACGTTTTTGAGTGAAGCCCCTTTTGAAATAGTGGGGTTTAAAGGTGATGAACGCCCAAAAGAAGTAGCGAAAAAAAATTACCTTTGGCATCAGTTCCCCGATGAAGCCGCAGCTTTCATCAAAGAGGTATCTCACAAAGGTGCAGATGTTATTGTGTTGCCCTGTACGGCATGGAGAACATTTGAGGTGATTGAGGAATTAGAGGCAGATTTAAAGATTCCTGTAGTTACGGCAAATCAAGCCACAATATGGAGTTTGGCAAGGCGTGGTTCTATTGAATCGGCACTTCGTCCGAGAGGAAAACTGTTTGCTATTTAGTCATAGAGCTTTTCATAGATTAAATCTTAAAAGGAGGAAATTTCATGTCAGACAAGTCTAATTTACAAAACCTGCTTTCAGATGAGGTACTAGCTCATTATGAGCGTGGTTTAGAAGCTGAACGCTTATTAAAGCGTACAAATCCCATTGAACTAGTTCGCACCCAAGAGCTTCTTAGCCGCTACTTACCTCCTCCCCCCGCAGTGATTTTCGATGTTGGCGGCGGCTCAGGTATCTATGCTTGTTGGCTTGCCCAGCTAGGGTATCAAGTTCATCTGATTGATCCAGTTCCCTTGCACGTAGAACAAGCCCGTTCTGCTTCTCAACTTCAGCCAGATTATCCACTTGCAAGTGCAGAAGTCTCCTCCTAATTTGAACCTGATTCACGGTGATGCTTCACAATTACCTTTTTCAGACAACAGTTTTGATGTTGTATTGACTGTTCACATGATCCATACTGTCTCTGATTGGAGAGTATTTTTAGACAACATTGATCGAGTACTGAACTATAGAGGCTTTTATCTCAATTGTCAGTGGATTACCCCACCAGCTAGAAGAGAATTTGAAGGATATTTTCGAGATATCCTATCTAAGTATGAAGGAACAAAGCAAGAATCCCAAAGTATTGATACAGTAATACACAAGATAGATGTAGAAGCATATTTACAGCCAAAAAGTATTGATACAGTAATACACAAGATAGATGTAGAAGCATATTTACAACAAAAAGGTTACGTATCAAATTACTTCGTAGCTAAGGAATGGAGAGTTAGCAATACAGTTGAAGAGTTACTAAGTTTTTTCAAAGCACGAGCATACGGTTTATGTTGGCGAGTATCAGATGAGATATTTCATCAAGTAATAAATGAATTTGAAGAATTTTGTATCAATCATTATGGCTCTTTAAAAACTAATCTATCCTCTGAGGCTAAATTTGAAATATGGGTTTACAAAATAATTTAAAATCTCACATAAATTATGAATATTTCAATACGCAGCGTTCAGCAAGATGAATTATCAGCACTGCTAGACTTGTACAAACATCTGAACCCAACTGATGCTCCCTTACCTGACGCATCAACTCTTGAGAAAATATGGAACGAAATATTGAGCGATCGCAAGATTAATTGCTTTGTAGCAGACTGGGAGGGAAACTTAATTGCTTCTTGTATTTTGGTGATTGTCCCTAATCTGACGCGAGGCGCTCGTCCCTATGGACTAATTGAGAATGTAATTACTCATCCCGATTATCGTCGCCAAGGTGTAGGAAAGTGCCTGATACATCATGCTTTACAATTTGCATGGAGTCATAATTGTTACAAAGTAATGCTCCTAAGTGGAAGTCAAACAAAGGAAGTACTCCAGTTTTACGAAAAAACTGGGTTTAAGAAGGGTATCAAAACTGGTTTTGTGGCTATACCAATATCTCGCTGAGGTGGTGTTAAGCTTTTTCGCAGCTAAATATATATAGTACTTGACTTATGTTTTCACAAGATGTAATTTATCAATATTAGACAATACATCGGCAAATCAATAGACTTTTCGTATTTTATTAAAAATAAATATCTTTATTGTAAATTAGCCTAATTTTAGAGTTAATGGTTTCTTCATGGTATCAAATATTAAATTCTTCTTAAAATTGATTGATATAAATACAGATTGCTCGGCAAACAATAGATTAGCGAAAAGTAGGAAGAAAAGGGAGATTGTTCATCTAAAATGCAAAACAAGATAAGTTTTAAGCAAAGTTGAATATTATTGATGAACTACAGGTATTCAATTAGAAATAGCAAAATTGAGAATATTAGAGATGGAAAAAAACCTTACTTTCTTACACTAATATTCATTCACGGAATAGCGATCGCACTCTTATTCATCAATACAACCGCATTAGCAGCCACAGTCAATCCCTGTCCCCAAGGTATGGCGATGATTTCAGGAGGAACCTTCAAAATGGGGTCTGATAATTCCAGTTTTGTAGAGGAGCGATCGCCTGGAGATGTAACGGTGACTAACTTCTGTATTGATAAATATGAGGTAACTAATGCACAGTTTGGTGAATTTGTCAAAGCTACAGGATATGTGACAGTTGCAGAGCGTCCCTTATCTCAAGAACAGTTTCCCAATTTACCCGATGAGCAGCGATTACCGGGTTCCTTAGTGTTTGAGATGGCAAAACCGGGTGTTAAGCAAATTTCCTTTCTGAGTTGGTGGCATTGGACTATTGGTGCGAATTGGCAACATCCCTTTGGGCTAGACAGTGCTATCACTAACAAATCCAACTATCCAGTTGTTCACATAGCTTACGAAGATGCCCTAGCCTACGCCAAATGGTCAGGAAAATCCCTACCCACGGAAGCTCAATGGGAATACGCCGCCCGTGGTGGCTTGGATGGTGCAACATACACTTGGGGCGATCAATATTCTGAACATAGAGCCAACACTTGGCAAGGAATTTTTCCCTTTTTCAACACCAAAGCTGATGGTCACTTGGGCATTGCTCCCGTTGGTTCTTTTGCACCCAATGGTTATGGACTCTATGACATGACCGGCAATGTGTGGGAATGGACTACTGATTTCTTTCAAGTCGGACGCGATGCCTACGGCGGGCTACGCCTACGCAAATCCCATCAAATTAATCCTACTGCCTTCAATCAAAGCTTTGATCCCAAAAAGCCCGATGAATCACAACTACACGTAATCAAGGGGGGATCGTATCTCTGCGCTCCCAATTACTGTAGCCGCTTCCGTCCGGCGGCGCGGGAGTCAGAATCACCCGATACGGGAACTACTCATATCGGGTTTCGGCTAGTTAAAAATTTGGCTTCCAGCACACTACCTATAAATCCAAAATTGTATGACTGATCCTCACAAGAGAGATTCTTTGTATACATCTCTCAAGTTAACTTCTGGCGCGATCGCCTTTTTGACAGCCCTAACGCTAATATTTTCTAGTCTCTTACCTCTACCTGCTTGGGCGGACTACGGCGACAAATTGCCATTACCCCAACCATCTTTTAAAGGCAAAATTGGCCTGACTTACAAAGAATCCGAACCAGACTTCCCCAAACCAATTAAGGCTCCAGAAAATGCACCAAACATCTTGCTGGTGTTGCTTGATGATGTCGGTTTTGGACAAACCAGCACCTTTGGCGGTCTAATCGATACGCCTAATTTAGACCATCTAGCAGAAAGGGGATTGCGTTATAACCAATTCCACACCACAGCACTCTGCTCTCCTACTAGAGCCGCATTGCTCACAGGACGCAATCATCATTCTGTGAGTACGGGTGTGGTTACGGAGTTAGCCACAGGCTACCCAGGTTATACCGCGATTTTACCTAGAAGTGCAGCAACGATCGCCGAAGTATTGCGAGACTATGGATATAACACGGCGGCCTTTGGCAAATGGCACAATACCCCAGACTATGAAACCAGTGCGGCTGGCCCATTCGATCGCTGGCCGACAAGTTTAGGTTTTGAATACTTCTATGGATTTCTGGGCGGTGATACCAATCAATGGAGTCCAGCCTTGGTGGAAAATACCCAACATATTCAGAAACCAAATCGCCCTGATTATCACCTCACCCCCGATCTAGCAGACCATGCGATTAAGTGGATTCGTACCCAACAAGCGATCGCTTCTGATAAACCCTTCTTTACCTACTTTGCCACTGGCGCAACCCATGCCCCACACCATGCGCCCAAAGAATGGATCGACAAGTACAAGGGTAAATTTGATCGAGGCTGGGATAAATTACGCGAAGATATCTTTGCTCGTCAGCTAGCCCTTGGTGTAATTCCCGCCGATACTAAGCTGACTCCTCGCCCGGCAGAACTCCCGGCTTGGGATTCCCTCACTCCCACCGAGCAGAAAGTTTATGCGCGTCAGGCGGAAGTATTTGCAGGTTTCCTCAGCCATACTGATGCACAAATTGGTAGAGTTATTGACGCGATCGATCAACTAGGCGAATTAGATAACACCTTAGTCTTTTTCATCGCCGGGGATAATGGTGCAAGTGCTGAGGGCGGCTTAACAGGTAGTGTTAATGAATTAAAAGTCTTTAATGGCGTAGCAGAAAGTCCTCAAGAAGTTCTCGCGGCTTTAGATGATTTAGGTGGGCCAAAGACCTTCAATCATTTTCATGCAGCTTGGGCTTGGGCAGTGGATAGCCCCTTCCAATGGACAAAACAAATTGCTTCTCACTTCGGCGGAACCCGCAATGGTTTAGTTGTGGCTTGGGGCGAACGCATCAAAAATCGTGGTGGACTGCGGAGCCAATTCCATCATGTAATTGATATTGCGCCGACAATTTTAGAAGCTGTGGGGATTGAAGAACCAGAGGTAGTCAACGGTGTAAAACAACAACCCATCGAAGGTACTAGCCTTGTCTATAGCTTTGACGATCCGGCTGCACCTTCTCACCACAAAACCCAGTATTTTGAGATGTTTGGCAATCGTGGCATTTACGATCAAGGTTGGGTAGCAGCCGCTCGTCATGGACGCTTACCTTGGGAGCGTGTTTCAAAAACTACTTTCGATGAAGATAATTGGGAACTATACGATATTACCAAAGACTTCAGTGAAGCCAACGATTTAGCCAAGCAGAACCCTAACAAGTTAGAGCAACTACAAAATCTATTTCTGAAGGAAGCAAAGAAATATAAAGTTCTGCCCTTGGACGATCGCTTACTTCAACGGTTTGATGTCAAAACCCGTTCCAGCCTAACCACCGGACGCAATAGTTTTACTTATTACACATCTGTTGCAGGGATTCCCGAAGGCAGCGCTCCCAATATTAAGAATCGCTCCTTTAGCATCACTGCTGATGTGGACGTTGCTTCATCTGGTACTGAAGGCGTTTTAGTTACCCAAGGCGGACGTTTTGCGGGTTGGAGTTTTTTCTTGAAAGAAGGTAAACCCAGCTTTGCTTACAACTTCCTGAATAGCAGTGGCACAATCATTCAATCTTCCCAACCAATTGCGATCGGCAAATCCCAAATCAAATTTGACTTTACTTATGATGGTGGCGCTCCGGGATCTGGTGGTACTGGTAAGCTCTTGATTAACGATCAACAGGTTGCCGAAGGCCGCATTGATAAAACCGTAGGCTACCGATTTGGTTTAGATGAAACCTTTGATGTTGGTCAAGATACTGGCACACCTGCGGTAGATACTTACCAAACACCCTTTGCATTCACCGGCAACTTACAACAAGTCACCCTGGAATTGAAATAATAGGCATTGGGCATGGAGAAGAGACAAGGTAGACAAGGAAGAGGGGGAGACAAGGGAGAGACTTGTCCCCCTTGTCCCCTGCCCCTCCGCCCCTCTACGTGAAAAAAAATCATGAACGAAATCTTGTCAATAATCGACAAACTCGCACTTTTCACATTTATCGTGTTCACCATGCTGGGTGCAGGGTTAAGTCTCACCGTACAACAGATTTGGGAACCACTCCGCAACCCCCGCTTAGTTATCTCATCTCTGCTGACAAATTTTGTCCTAGTGCCGCTTTTTGTATATTTACTATTGCAAGTAGTACATTTAAGCGAACCACTCAGAGATGGCTTACTGATTATGGCAGTAGCATCATGGCCTCCAGCACTACCTAAACTTGCCCACATAGTCAAAGGCAATATAGCTTTCTCAGTGGGATTAATGATGTTGCTAATGCTGGGGACAATTTTTTATATGCCGATCGCACTACCATTAGTTGTAGAAGGTGTAGAAATTAACTCCTGGGATATTGCCAAACCCTTATTGTTAATGATGGTCAGCCCATTGATCATTGGGTTATTCATCAAAGCAAAATTGAGTGCGATCGCCCCCATTATCCAGCCGATTTTGTTCAAATTATCTAATGCTGGATTGCTTGTAGGTCTGGTTGTCAGGCTGATAGTTCACACTAACGATATCATTAGCTTATTACAAACAGGTGCAATTTTAGTTTGTGCCGTTTTCATAGTCTTCTCCTTTACCGTGGGTTATCTTTTGGGCGGCCCTGGTATCGATACTCAACGAGTGCTAGGAGTCGGAACAGCTCAACGTAATTTTGCCGCCGCATTATTAGTAGCTACAAGTAATTTTGAAGATCCCAGCGTGGTGAGCATCATCATGGTGACGAGTCTTTTAATGATGATTGTAGTTCTGATCGCTGGGCCAAAGTTCATAGAACTAGACCAAGGAACGGGTGTAGAGATAGAGCAGGTAAAAACTTGAGACTCAATAGAAACTTTATTAACAAGTAGCACGTTTGTACTAACTGAAATCCCGATTAACAGTTTCTGGCGATCGCAAAACCTCTTCTCTACAACGGGCTAGATTAACGAGTTACCCTTGCGCCTGAATACCCTTCTCAAATACCCGATAACTGATACACTATATAGTAAGGGGTATCTGAAGTGTCATACTTAGTAATATCACCAGATAGTCTTTGCATAATTAACACGTTTTGACGTGTATAAACCATGAAAAATACTTCAGATTTAATTCCAGAATTTGAAAAACTATTCAGACAAAAATTGCAACTAAATAATTGTAAACTTAGAAAAAAAAGACAAGAGAATAATTATGAAATTATTACTCCAGCTAAAGACATTTTTTTGATGTATTGGTCTGAATTTCCAGAAGTTAACTTAATATATCAAGCTGTAGGGGTACGCACTCAGCAAACTGGAGTTTATGAGCGAGCTATTCGTTCCCACATTAGTTTTTGTGTGAATAGCATCCAAGAAAATCCTGCCCCTGAATCGACATTATTAGTGAAATAGCTAATGCTCAGGTAACACAGACAAAAGTTACTAAGCTCTCGCCAGTTTTTATCATATAACTGACGAGAGTTATCGCCAAAAATCTGTTGATCGAGAGAAAAAAATGCAATCCGAAAAAAATCAAGATCAGCTAGATTATAAAACCTTGTTAGCCAGTGCAAAGCAAGCCTTAAAAGCTGAATATCAAAAATCAGCCGCTTTAGCATCACAACTGAAAGCCATCAAAACCCAGTTAGAGCAAGTTCAGGCTGAAAACAAAACTCTGAGAGAAAGTGCTTATGAAGATGTAGTGAAGCACTTTGAGGCGCGGACTCAAGCAGCAGAAGCACTGGCATTAAAAACAGAAGTACGCCAAAAATTCCTTGAAGCCAATGGTTGTAAGGATGATGAGAGCTTCGATACTCTCTGGGATAGCATTAAAAATAAGATTCAGATCCAAGAGAGTGAAGTGAGAATCGTTGCTAAAAATGGTACTCCTCAGTTCACTTTAACAGGCAGCATGATGACTTTGAGAGATTTTATCCAATCCCTAAAAAAAGATCCAATCTCTGGTAAATTTTTCTTGAATTAGAAAGCCAAATTAATTAAAGCCTATCGCTAGAAGTCAGGGTAAGAGCATCTGAATTAGGGAGCATCCCAAATTTTTATTAATACTTCTTTCCTTCTGCCCTCTGCCTTTCTTTGTAACTAAAGTATAAGGAGAGACGAACTGCTACCACTTAAATTACATCTCAATGTATTGGAAATGGGGCTTTAGACTATTAATTCTATGCTTTGGGCTGTGGCTACTCCTGGATTTGGGTTCCCGTCTGGGAGCAGAGATTTTTTGGTTTCAGGAAGTTGGCTATCTCCAAGTATTTATGTTGAGGGTAGTAACTCGCGGTATTTTGTGGTTAGTGGTGGCTGGGATAACTGCTGCCTATCTACTAATAAACCTGGCTTTAGCGCAACGGCTAAAATATCCCCAATCTCTGAAGATTGAATCAACAGAACTCAACAGTAAATTAACAAATTTTCTCAGTCCTAATTATCCAAGACGCAGCGAAACCCAGATACCTGCACCGCAAGGCTTGCAAACATTAAGATTGCGTTGGTTATTACCCCTAACTCTACTACTGAGCTTGTTGATTGGGTTAATGCTGGCTCACTATGGTAAAATTGCTCTTTTCTACTGGCATTCTCCAGTTAATCAGGGTATTTTACCGATTCCTGCCCTATTTCGACTGGAGACAATCTGGCAACTTTTGAGACAGATTGTCTCTCAAGTTTGGTATCTCGGTTTAATTGTGGGAATAGCGATCGCAATCCTAATTTATCACCAATTTTTACTAACTGCGATCGCAATTTTGTTCAGTCCCATTTTTGCATTCATCCTCTTCCGACACTGGCCAAAGGTGCTGCAATATTTCCACCCGACACTTTTCAACAGCACCGAGCCTTTATTTGGTCGAGATATCAGCTTTTACGTATTTTCCTTACCCTGTTGGGAACTGCTAGAACTCTGGCTGATGGGATTATGTTTATATGGCTTCGTCGCCGTTACTCTCACTTATCTCCTATCAGGGGACAGTTTGAGTCAGGGAATTTTCCCTGGTTTTTCGCCCCAACAGCAGCGTCATTTATCCGGGATGGGTGGCTTATTGATGCTGGTAGTGGCTCTGAGTTATTGGCAAAGTCGCTATGAACTCGTGTATTCTAGCCGGGGAGTCAGTTATGGTGCTAGCTATACCGATGTCACCGCCCAGTTGCCAGCTTACACCGTTTTGTGCATCCTGGCAGTAGCGATCGCCTTTTACCTACTTTGGCGAACGTTTTTCTGGAAACCAAAATCTCGGTATCGTCCCTTAGTATTTTATGGGTTAGGGGTTTATCTAATATTAGTTGCAGCTGCTGACGTTGTTCTACCGACTGTAGTGCAATATTTAATTGTTCAACCTAACGAGTTACAACGAGAGCAACCCTACATTCAGCGTACCATCGCCTTGACTCGCCAAGCATTCGATTTAGAGGCGATCGATGCTAGAACCTTCAACCCACAAGGAACATTGACTGAAGCTGATATTCAAAAGAATGCCTTGACAATTCGGAATATTCGCCTTTGGGATGAGCGACCACTCTTAGAAACTAACCGTCAATTGCAACAAATTCGACCCTATTATCGGTTTCCCGATGCCGATATCGATCGATATACCCTCAAAACCGATGAAACTTCCCGCCGACCATTTGCCCCGCCAAAGCCACCAAAACCTCAAGTTGAATCAACAGAAGGGCGACAAGTACTGATTGCGGCACGAGAATTAGACTACAGTGCCGTACCACAAGAAGCTCAAACATGGGTTAATCGCCATTTAATTTATACCCACGGTTTCGGGTTTACAGTTAGTCCAGTTAATACAGTTGGGGCGGGTGGGCTACCAGAATATTTTGTTAAAGATATTAGCGGTAATAGTAGCGCTCTCACAACCTCTAATGAAGCCGTTCGTGACAGTATTCCCATTGGGCAACCCCGAATTTATTACGGTGAAATTACTAATACTTATGTGATGACTGGCACAAAAGTCAGAGAGCTAGACTACCCTAGCGGTAGTGACAATGTTTACAACTCTTACGATGGATTGGGTGGCGTTGAAATCGGTTCAGCATGGCGACGGTGGCTATTTGCCATGTATTTGAAAGATTGGCAAATGCTGCTAACGCGGGACTTTTTGCCAGATACAAAAGTGCTACTTCGACGAAATGTCAAGGAAAGAATTCAAGCGATCGCACCTTTCCTGAAATTTGACAGCGACCCCTATTTAGTCGCTGCTGCTGCTAATCAAGACTTCCCAAGTAATCCCAGTTATCTTTATTGGATTGTTGATGCCTACACAACGAGCGATCGCTATCCCTACTCAGACACAGGTAGCGATGGCATCAACTACATTCGCAATTCGATCAAAGTAGTGATTGATGCTTATCACGGCACTGTTAACTTTTATATTAGCGATCGCAACGATCCGATCATTACTACTTGGTCAGCGATATTTCCCAATATGTTCAAACCGCTTAGTACAATGGCAGTCAATCTCCGCAGTCATACCCGGTATCCGGTGGACTTTTTCAAAATTCAATCTGAGCGGTTGATGACCTACCACATGACCGACCCCCAAGTATTTTATAATCGGGAAGACCAGTGGCAGATTCCCAACGAAATCTATGATAGTAAACCCCGTCCGGTAGAGCCATACTATTTGATTACGAGTTTACCCACCGTCTCTTTTATTGGCGATCGCATCTCTGATAGAGTTGCCTCTCGTAGAGAAGAATTTATCCTACTTCTACCCTATACTCCCAAACAACGGACTAATTTAATTGCTTGGTTAGCGGCGCGATCGGATGGCAAAAACTACGGTAGGCTAGTACTATATGTCTTTCCTAAAGAACGCCTGATTTACGGCACAGAGCAAATTGAGGCGCGGATTAACCAAGACCCAGTAATTTCTCAGCAAATTTCCTTATGGAATCGCCAAGGTTCGAGAGCCATTCAAGGCAATTTACTAGTAATTCCCATTGAGCAATCGCTGCTGTATGTCGAGCCAATCTATCTAGAAGCCACACAGAATAGTCTACCAACCTTAGTACGGGTAGTGGTAGCTTACGAAAACCGGATTGTGATGGCACAAACCTTAGAACAAGCATTGCAAGGAATCTTTAAACCAGAAGTGACACCAGCCCCGGCGATTATCCGTCCCTTTGAAGAAGCCGCGCCAGGTTAAGTAGGTCGTCAGGCAGGGGGAAAGAGAGTTGAGCCTTGTTTATTTTTCTTTACACAGTTTGGTTTTATCGAACAGAATTCAGGAGTCAGGAGTCAGAATTCAGTTAGATTTCATCCTCATTTCATCAGTTCATTAGATCATTAGAATTAGAAGACTGTTAGGTGAGACTTATGCAACTGCTATCTTTAAGGAATGGCTTTTTGGCGTTAACCTTTAGTGCGATCGCTTCAGCCGGTGGGTTAATGACAGGCTGTGCTGGTACTGCTTCCCAGAATCAAAGCCAAACACCAGAAGCAACCGCCACCAATGCTAACGACAAGCAGATGATGAACCACGGTGGTGGCATGATGAATCACAGCATGGGAATGGATTTAGGCCCAGCCGATGCTAATTTTGATTTACGATTTATCGATGCTATGATACCGCACCATCAAGGCGCTGTGGAAATGGCGAAAGAAGCGCAGCAGAAATCAAAACGTCCTGAAATCAAAAAGTTAGCAGATAATATCATCAAATCGCAAAACCAAGAAATCACTCAGATGAAGCAGTGGCGACAAGCTTGGTATCCCAAGGCGGGAAATAAACCAATGGCTTACAATAGCCAAATGGGTCACATGATGGAGATGTCATCTGACCAAATGAAAACTATGATGATGAGTCAGAATTTAGGTGCGGCTGATGCTGAGTTTGATTTGCGCTTTATCAATGCGATGATTCCTCACCACGAAGGGGCTGTAACAATGGGGCAAGATGCCTTAAGTAAGTCTAAGCGCCCTGAAATCAAGAAATTAGCCCAAGAAATTGTTAAAGCCCAAGAGATAGAGATTAAACAAATGCAACAGTGGCGAAAAGCTTGGTACAACAAGTGATATAGGAATCATATTTGATTTATGAAAAAATCTCAGTGTGATAAAAAATACATACTTTCCTTTTTAGGGACTTCCAAGAAATAAATTATCCAATATTGTGGGGTGGGCATCTTGCCATAGGTGTCAATAGAGCGTTGATGCTCGTTTTCAGTCCACCCCACAAGAATTAATTGGATATTTTTTTATTTGGAAGTCCCTTAGCGCCGCGTCTCTCAAGAGCGTAATTACGAATTACGTTAGCGTAGCGGTAGCGAGTCTTCTCCCAAGGGGAGACGCTAAGAGCGAACGAGCGTCATTACGAATTACGAATTATGTTAAGTGCATTTGGCAATTTGGCATCCAAAGTTTTTCTGTTGCAGTTTTAATTGAGATATCAACAGGGTTACAGGGAGATTGAGAAAATTCTACAAGGGATTAATTCCCGTCTCAAAATCCCACCCAATGGCCAGTTGTTGACGCTTACGCTCTCCGAACCACTTTCAGGTGGATACAGTGCAAGCGTCACCGCTTCAACACAACTGGCTAGAAATCAAACAGAAAAGACATAGTATCGCAAAGTGCTGTTAGCGGTAGCAGGGCATTGAGCCAGTGCTGAGTTATGTTCAATGCGTGAATTATTGAATTGTTTAAGTTTCTATCACCTCACGCACTAACTGCGCCAACTTTTCGGCACTATCAGGAACTGCGATCGCATAAGCATTTTCTCCCATCTTTGCTAACTCTTGGGGTGACTGCAACAAATTCAACACATTATTTTGCAATGCTTCAATTGTCAACTCAGATTGCTTTAACGTTAACGCTGCACCCGATGAAGTAAATACGTCTGCATTGTAAGATTGATGGTCTTCTGCGGCAAAGGGGTAAGGAATCAAAATCGCTGGCGTTCCACACACCGCCAATTCTGTTAAGCTACCTGCGCCAGAACGACTAATAGCAAGAGTTGCTCGGTGCAACAACGGGGCCATATTGTTGTAAAAAGGTAAGGCTATGTATTGTGGATGTTTGAGACTATCTGCTTCTGGATCGCGATCGCCAGTTAAATGTACTACATAAATACCAGCATCAAACCAAGCCTTTGCAGATTCGCGCACCAATTTATTAATCGCAACTGCACCTTGACTACCGCCAAAGACGACAATCAAGGGAACACCATCAGGAATCGCTAAATCTAGTGGTGCATTAATTGCCCCATCCAGAAATTGCTCTCTTACGGGAGTACCAACATAGACATTTTTGGCACGCGGTAAATACTTGGCAGCTACTTCAAATCCCAAAGCTACCGCATTACACCAAGGGCCAAAAAAGCGAGTTACTTTACCAGGTAAGGCATTAGATTCGTGGAAAACCACGGGTAAACCGAGAGAACGCGCCGCAATGACGGCAGGGCCTGCAATGTAACCGCCTGTGGTAAACACACCTTGAAAATTTCCCTGTTTAAGAATTCGTCTGACTTCTAGAATCGAAAGGGCGAGTTTACCCAAAATGCGAATCGAAGAAAGTCCAAACCCTTGCTGAAACCCTTCAACTGCAATAGTATTCAAGGGATACTGTTTGGGGACAAGTTGAGTTTCTAGCCGATCGGGTACTCCCAGCCATTCTATTTGATAATCTGGAAGTTTTTGTGCCAGCGCGATCGCTGGAAACAAATGTCCACCAGTCCCACTGGCAGCTATTAATAATCGTATCGGTGCGTTTGCCATCAAACCTCTACCGTTTAGCGTCTAGCTTAACTAACATAAAACAATTTGCTTACTTTCTCTAATCAAATCAGTAAACTCTTACCAATGACTAACATTATTACCGCCTTAGTGAAACGACAACTCAAATTTCCAGCAAATATCTGGCTGGTTTTCTTCCTGCTGACTATTGGTTTAACAACTGGTTGGCAACGTACTGAGGCGACGACACCACAGCAATTATCCCAAGCCACGACACCCCAAAATGTACCAGCCGATTTAAAAAACCTCTTAACACAAGTTGATAGCGCCGCCAGCCGAGGCGATGTCAAAGGGGTGTTGCAATTCTACAGTCCCAATTTCACTCATGGGGATGGATTAAACCTGCAAACCCTGGAAAAGTCTTTGACTTCACTTTGGCAACGATATCCGAAATTGCAATACAGTACGAAACTGCTATCTTCCAAACCTGAAGCCAATGGAATTATTGCTGAAACAGAAACGAAAATAACTGGCTTACCCTCCAGTAACGGTAATAAGTTGGCTCTCAATGCCACAATTAAATCGCGTCAGCGCATTGAAGGCGGAAAAATAGTCCGCCAAGACATTTTGGCAGAACGCACCTTACTTACCTCTGGCAGCAACCCGCCCCAAATTGATATTAAATTACCACAGCAAGTGCGAGTCGGTCAGAAGTATAGTTTCGATGCGATCGTTCAACAGCCTCTTGGTGATGATTTTTTACTAGGAACGGCGCTAGAAGAATCTATCCAACCAGATAAATTTCTTAACCCTACACCCGTGGATTTGGAATTACTGACATCTGGCGGACTGTTTAAAACCGGACAAGCACCATCTACCCCTGGTAGCCAATGGATTTCTGCTGTCATCCTGCGAGGAAATGGGATGACGATGATAACTCAGCGCTTGCAAGTGGTGAAGAAGTAGTTAGGAGTTAGTGCGCTACGCTACCGCTAGCGTACTAAAAATCTGGATGGTGCGTTACCTGTGAACTACTCAGACTTGCCTTCGGCTGAAGTCTGAGCTTCTGTAATCATCGGGGAGTGCCTAAACTTAGACTTTTGCCCAAGATTAGGACTTACCTCCCCTCCTACAGCAGAGACGGCTGAACCCTCCGCCTTTATGATTCTGATACCTTCGGCTCTAATATTCGCGGATGCGTTCCCATCACGATCATGTTGAGTAACACAATGAGGACAAGTCCATTCACGGACATCTAATCAGTAAACCAAAAAGTTTTTCCCCAAAGAGCGATCGCTAAAATACTGATAGCT
>NZ_JABXKI010000232.1 GCF_017115095.1 Nostoc sp. NMS4
ATTACATATATTTACGTAAGAGTGTGATATACCTACCTATAGGCTTTTAGTCACTACCTCACTATGAAACAAAAAAACAACAACCCTAAGACTGGTGTCTTTAGGGTTTTGTATCGTTCAAAAACCAAGATTTTCTTATTAATCTGCGTTTTTCTCATTAGTGTTTTTGGCATTTTGTTATCAAATTGGTTGATGACAAGCCAGACGGCTTTCGCAAAAATTGACATTTTGCAACCTGCTCCGACTCAACCGTTAGGCTATTACGACTATTTCGGCAAACTGCTGAGTCCTCAAGAAGCATCACAACTAGTTGTAAACAAAGGATTTGACCCTAATAATCCCATTTCCTATCAACGGGTGGGGGCAGTTAAAATTACTAAAGAATTAATTGCAAAAGGCGAAGATATATTCTTCAATCGCAAAATTGGCGATACATTTGGTTTGCAAGGAGTATTCGGTTTTGCACAAGGCTTCACTAAGATATCGAATGAATTAGGTGTAGCGATCGCCAGTTTACAAGGTCAGCCAACGACAAACCTAAAAATTACTCTCCAGAACAATTTAACTATAGGTAGTCGAACTTTTCCCAAAGGGACTGTTATTCCTACAGGTTTAAAAGTTCTCAAGGGACAGAGTGTTGCACTAGGATTGACACCTAGCTTTAACATTACCTGTGCGCTTTGTCATGTAACTCTTTCTAATGATAGTAAAGTCATTCCAGGAGTACCTAATGGAGAACTAGCAAGCCCTTTGTTGATTGCCTTAGCACCAAATACAGCCGGAGGGTTTGCACGGTTAAACTTCAACCCCTTAGACCCACAATACAAAGGCAATGGTAAGACTATTATTGACAGTAAAGGCAATAAGGTAGAACTACCCGATCCTGATAAGTTAGAAAAAGCTTTTGACGATGCAGTGTTAGATGTACCTTTCGGTCATTTCGAGAGTTCACCGGATGGTATCAGAGACAGTACTCAAATTCCCAGTCTCTTCACGTTTAAAAATCATCCTTATGGAGCGTCAGGAGAAGGAGCCAGTGGCCCATTTGCTGGACTAAGCGCTCTTAATAATGGTGTTCACTCTTCAGAAATAAATCTGTTGGCAGCCGCTCAACTCAGTGCAGATACTCTCGGTATTGACCCAGAGGTTTATATTGGTACATTTCTGCAAAATGCTGCCGTTCCCAGCCTACGTTTACCAGAAGGAGTAATAGTAAAACCCTCAGAATGGCTGCGGAAAATCGCACCCAATCCTACACAAGCAGAATTAGAAGACCAAATTCCTGCCCCTGGCACAGGAACTTACCCAAAACTGCGTCCCAGTTTGTTTAGTTTAAACGGTTTGGTTTTCAGCCCAAATACTAGAAAGCCAGGTGATATTGCCAGTGGCTCTTTTTTATTTGCTAGCAACGCCATGTCTGCTTTTCAAAATAGCTTAGTGCTACCTGCAAACCAGACTTCAGAAAACTGGCAAGCTTTGACTAGCAATTCTGTTAAACGTGGGGCAAAAGTATTTGAGAAAGCTAATTGTGCAACTTGCCATATTCCACCATTTTTCACCGACAACAAAATTCATCCAATTGATGAAATTGGTACTAACCCAGCCCGTGCCCAGTCTCACTTAGCGCTGAATAAATTGTTAGTACCACCCAAGTTATACACCTTTAATACTCCAGTTCCCATACCTGCTAATGCTGAAGTGCTAGATGTACCAACGCAGGGTATATCTGATACTCCCACAACTCTACCCAAAGGTATATTGCCAAAAGGCGGTTACAAAACTGCTTCCTTGCGTGGTCTTTATTTAAGCGCCCCATATTTGCACGATGGTGGTGCAGCAGTACGAGCAGGAAGCCTGAAATTTGACTCAAATGGTGGTTTCACGGTTGTTAACAAGAGTGGCTTAGGGCTATCTGGCACTCTCAGCCAAGGTATACCTGCCGATGCTACTAGCAGCTTGCGTGCCTTGGTCGATCGCAATCTTCGTGCCTTAGTTGTGAAAGCTAACAAAGCTAACCCTGCTTTGGTGCGTAGTAACCTTGATGGCACAGGTCATGACTTCTACGTAGATAGACAGTCTGGTTTTAATTCCAACCAGCAAGGAGACCTGATTAATTTCTTGCTGGCACTTGATGACAATCCTGGAAGTTTTTAATTTTTAGTTCAAGGCAGTACTTAGCCGTTCTAGTTGGGCTTCAATGGCTGCCAAAAGTTGGTGTTGCTGCCAATTTTGGCTAAGATGGGCGGCTATGCAAGCGGCTCCAGCACCCATACCTTCTTTGACAAAGCCCTGCTCATAAGCTCTCAGCTGGGGATAACGAGAATCAGCAAAGCTCAGATGAGTTGCTAATAGAGCAGGGGTTCCTCCACTCTGAGTTAAGCTACTTTTTCCTAAGTTGAGGGCTAAGTCAACTGTAGCGCCAGTAGGATCTTCTGCCACCCAACGGGTTGTGCCTACAACTACTGCTTCTGGTTGCCATGATAAGGTGTAAGCTTGAGCGATCGCACTCATCAACGCATAAACCGCCAGCATTTGCGTCCCTCCAGCCAACATTACACCACAACTACGGCTAGCTGCGATCGCCATCCCAGCTACCACCACTTGCATGGGATCGCCCACGGCGGCTACAAGTTGTAGAGGATCGACAGAATTTTGGATTTTAGATTTTGGATTTTGGATTTGAGATTGGAAGTTTATTTCCCCCTGCCTCCCCTGCCCCCTGCTCCCCCTCATCTTCTCCAGCCCAGCTTGCACTAGTGACCACTTTTGCGCGTGGTTACAAACAGGGTGACTACTGTTAACTTTTCCGGCAGCATCTATACCTAAACCAGTTAAGATTGCCAGGGCAGTTGTAGTACCTCCAACGACGCACTCACCGACAATCAGATACCCCTGTTGAATATTGGCAGCTAGGCGTTCTCCCCAAAGTAGCCCTTGTTCAAACAAGTGGTGTACTGTTGTAATTTCCATTGCAGTACCTCCACTTAAACACTTAGCAGGAGAGCCACCCAAATCAATTACTGGCACAGCAGGAGGCTGGGGTAAACCAGCATTAAATAAATGAACTGGTATCTTTAGTGACTCAAAGACAGCGCGAGAAATCAGCACAGGTGAAGCCCCAGCCGCCAGTGGTGGTAGGGGATATTGGGCTTTATGTTCTGGGCCGTAATACAAAAACTCGGCATCAGCACAAGCTGTATATTTTCGATCCTCTGGAGTGCGACCTGCTGCTGAAATTCCTGGAATTAAACCAGTTTCAGTAAATCCTAAAACACAAGCAAATACGGGTGGACAACCACGATACTGTCGTAGCCATTGTTCACCCTGTTCTTTTTGCGTATAAATACTAATTTGGGAATTGGGCATGGGGAATTGGGCATTGGTTATTAGTTAGGACTGATCGTTTAACCAATGACAAATGAAAAATGACAAAATGTAACTATCCTTCATAATCCATGAGAACTTGTACCCAGTGTGGTGGGCGGGGAATCGGGTTGCCCAGGCGGTCAAAAAGTAACCATGCTGCCAGGTGTACCACAAAAAGGTAGATAAAATTGTTGAGTATAATTAAAGCGATCGCTCCCACTTGAATCAAAAATACACTGGGACTTACTAACAAACTCAAGTTAAAAAATACCCACTCAATGAACTTAGTCACCTGGGTAATCACATAAATCCATAGGTCTTCACCCGACAAAACAGACAGCAACCACAGCTGAAAAAAGACTCCTAAAGTACCCAATAGCGTACCCAAAGTGATAGAAACAATCCAGGGAACACGACGACGATACCACGTAGCGCCCAAAAGAACGCCCATGAACCCGTAGGGCATGACAAACAGCAAACTACGGGTTGGCCCCATCAATACCGTCAGCAGTAACCCAGAGGTGAGTGCTGCCATCCATGCCGCACGTTTGCCCCAACGCAGGTAAACTAGAGCAATCGGTATCGGAAAAAATATCCGCAAAACTGGCCCCAAGGGAAAGTAAAAATTAATAAACCAAATTAAGCTGGCGGTACTAGCTAAAAATGCCGTTTCCACCATCCTTAAGGGCGCATCAGCTTTGATTTGAGGAGGCATTAACTGCTGTTCTTTATCTAACCAATGATTCTGAGGAGTTGGAGATTCAGGGGATGGATCTTCCTCCGGCTCATCTGGGAGAGAATCTAAAATACTCATATCTGACAAGTTTTTAACAGATCGCAAAAGTCTCCACCTTCTCTGCGATCGCGCAGGGTGTCGCAGACAGATGCTAACGCGAACAATTTACTCATAAGGTGGGGATTGTCAGGGGATGATAATAATTGCATCGAATATTGATTTTTTGCTGACTAAAAAATCAATATTCGATGGTAGTTACACGATCATTCTTTCTAAGGCTGACAAATCGGGAATACAAATAGTGTCTTGATCCCGTTTAATCAAGCCTTTTTTTTCTAACCTTGTCAATACTCGTGTTACTGTTTCCCGCGCTAGTCCGCTCAAACTACTCAATTCCCGATGAGGTAAATTGGGGATTTCGGTTCCGGTTTGCCCTTTTTTTCCCTGTCCTTCTGCCAAAAATAACAACGTATCTGCTACCCTTGACTGGCTATCAGATTCCCGCAACCGCAATCGGCGATTTACTTGCCGCAAACGTCGTGCCATTAGTTGCGCTAATCGAACTCCCGCCAAGGGTTCTACTTGAAGTAATTTGACAAAATCCTGAGATGGCATACTACCAATTACCGTCGGGGCCAAAGTAATCACATCTGTGGATCGAGGTGCTTCATCTAGCGCCGCCATTTCACCAAATAATTCACCTTTGCCAATAATATTCAGCGTTACCTCTTTTCCTTCCAGATTGTAGGTGCGGATTTTTACCCATCCGTCCATAATAAAATACACAGAACCACCCCAGTCATTTTCCAGTAGAATCACCTGATTGGCTGGGTGAGTGCGGGTAACGAGATGGATCAGGGCTGATTCCACAGCAGTTTCTGGCAACCCTTGAAAAAAGGGAGCGGAGGCGATCATCCAGGAATTAGCCTGTGCTTGCAAGCTATATCGATCTTCCATTACGACATCTTTAATTCAAGCTGCTATGTATACACAAAAAACAGGAGCGTCATTTGTAGCTTAAGCTATCATTGCACAACTCCCTTTCAAATAAAAAACTAAACTATGCTACACAAGAAAGCGACAAGAAGTTTTTCTAAATAATCTTTACCTATAAGTTTAAACGGAGTAAAAGTTTTGCAAAAAGTAGTTTATAGCCGGCGGTTATATTGCTTAGAGGCTAGCTGCACTGCAAACTTGATTAGTTATGAATATAGGCAAACAACATTAATGATACTAAAGGGATTGACGTTCTCACCACACTTTTAGGGCGGTGATTCTAAAAATCACTTTTTAGGTTTTCTCCTTCATTGACACACCTTAAAATCAACTATCCATTACTGGCAATGCTTAAACCAATTAACCGTTCAACAGAACCAATTAAATAGCTCAACTTAGTTGACCTCAGAGGGCTATATCTCCAGAGATTTACGCTTGATACTTAAACAAGCGCGTTCTCGTGCGCCCCACGATACGTTGACGGACAAAAATCTTTTTTTCTGGTTGTGCTACTTTTTTAATTTCGCTAGCTATGATTAAACTCGTTTTCGCCACCGAGTCGTCTTTATTGTTTCCCGACTTGTCGTGCTTCACTCATTTGAGTCGTCCTGTATCGGCGGATATTCTACCTGAGACCAAACAATTCTATCAGAAAGCCGTCGTAGAACGACGGGGCTTTAAACCCAATTTTTCGGTAAATTATTGCTCAGGTATTTTAGTGATTTTCCAAAATAGGCAACCAATGACCTGCAAAATTAAGTTTTTCGAGCAAAAGTTGTGGAAAGGGGCAAGGAGAGGGAGAAACAAGGGGATGGGGGACAAGGAGACAAGTTTCTAGTTATCCTCTGTGAGGATTGAAGATTGCCACGACTCCCAGTAATCCATAACATAATGACAGTCACAAGTCCAAGTAGCGGCTTTTGCTACTCAAAACTTCTCCTATGGTCAAGCTCGCCATTGGGGTACGGTGATTGTAAAGTAATTGTCACATTAGTTGACATACATTTCTACATAAGGTAAATAAAAGTGACTTTTAGTACAGATGAAATTCCCAAGTTGATCGCAGACATTGACAATTTGCTTGCTAGTGGTGGCAAGCGCCTGTCTAGATTTCTGTCTGGTCAGGCGCAAGAGCCTAAAGAGGTTTTAGAGCGAATTCGCTACTTCTTGGTAAGATTGCAAGAAAAAGAAGCATTAGAGAGCGGCATCCAAAATGAGTCTTTTGAAGAACCGCGTTCGCCCTTGGCGTTGGCGGAGCCATCGCCTTTGTTAACAAAATTTATCGATCGCGGTTATAACCAGTATCCGCTACCGCCGCTCGAATTCAGTCAGGAAGAGAGTAATGTTGGCGCAGGACAATTAAAAAATGAATTTTCGAGATTGATTCAGCCGTTGCGATCGGAATTAGAATTGCTCTTGCAAGAGCGAGCCACCCTCATACAAGAAATTCGGCAGCTAGAGCAAAGACGATTGCAAAACTACTCCTTAGCGCAGCAGTTGACAAACCAGGAGCAAATGATTACCGAGTTTTTACAGGTACTCATGAGTCGCCTTGTGCCAACTTTAACACCACTGACTGGACAGACGGGGGAAAATTCCGCCAGTTCTTCAGGAGGAATTAATTACCCAACCTCTGCAACTCAATCTCAATCTTTATTAGAATCCCCTGACGGTATAGAGCGGTTAACCCAGCTAGCTAGGGAGTTGGATCAACGCCTATTATCCCTAGATGGGACAGTGAATGTAGTATTTGAAGCACTACAGCGCAATATTAATACTTATTACGAATCCCTGTCGCAAGCACTGGCAAGAATGCATAGCAAGGGGATGCAAGGCGAACAGCTGATGGCCGGCTTTGTCAATAATTTGACCCAGCATTTGCAGCAAGAATCCCCTAGTTCCAAGTCATCTTTGCTGGGAGGAGAATCTGAAACACTACCATCATTGACTGAACCAGTCGAGATTGCTGCTGGAGTTGCGCCCCAATCCTTAGAGCTTATACAGCCAGAAATTTCATCTCCACTCACAATTACTTCTGAGCAAAAGGAGACTACCCTCACAGAGGATCTAGATGCAGTGCTGTCGCAGCTTGGCGTAGACTCATCTGAATATTCTCAAACTCCAAGCGAATTACCGCAGGATATTTCTGCGGCAATTGGTGATGAGGTAGACCAACTTTACGCTAGTTTGTTTGATGCTGGTGATGTTAATAATCCAAAGCTCGATGTTCCCACAAATGAGTTATCTGCTTCCACAGCCTCTGTATCACCGTTGAATATTGCACAGACCCCACCTGCCACTCCAATCGTGGATTCTGCGGTTGTAACACTAGATACGGGTCTTTCAACCCAAGAGACTTTAGGAGAAACCACAGATTCATCAGAGCCACAGGAAGAACTATTTTTTGAAGAGGATACTGACCTAGATTTACCTCTTAGCTTCTCTACTCCACAAATAGACAGTTTGCCACAAATCGGCACTCAGCCAGCTAGTGTTGATACAATTAATACCCTAACTGACTTATTGCCTGATGCCGATAGCGAACTGCAATTGCTGGAAGTCTCATCTTCTGTGGATAATGCCACAGCTACAGCTACAGCAACTGAGCAATTACCTGATACAGAGAGTGAATTGCAACTGCTGGAAGTCTCGTATTTTGGGGATAATGCTACAACTACAGCACCAGTGACTCCAGAAGTAGCAGAAATTTCATTGGTAGAGCCGACTGTTAGCGAAGCGTCTGTCTACGACACGGTGCGCGATCGCAGAGAAGATATCGACAATATCGACACATCGGAAGTATTAATTAACAGCGATCGCTCCGAACTGTCTTCAGATAATTACATTGCTGCTTCACCCCAGGAAAACTTACTTTCTATTGAGTCAAACCAGTCTCCAACTGTACCAGATATTTCTTTAGATGAAGAACAGTTGCAGCAATTAGATCGGGATTTGGCTAATTTTGATCGGCAGCTAAATTCTGAGTCGCAGCCAGCTAACAACTTGGATGTTTTCTCGGAACTACTTGATAACATTCAAGACACAATCCCCACAACTTCCCCTGAAAATCCCCAAATAACAGAGAATACATCAACTACTGCTTTCTCCAGTTTGGCAGTTCCCCAGGTAGAAACTGAAAAAAAGGAAGTCACAACTCCTGTTCCAGAAAGTTCTTTACCTCCAATTGCCAACTCCATAAATAATCCAGAAGTTTCGCCCAATGTTATAGAATCAGTTTGGTATTTAGGAATCGATTTAGGTACAACAGGAATTTCCGCCGCGTTATTAAATCGCTCAACTTTTGTTGTACATCCTATCTACTGGTCAGCAGAAAATCCACCGGGAACAAGTTCCTTTCAGCAATCGTTTCGTTTACCAACAGAGGTTTATCTGCCTACAGCTTCTGTACCCCACGGCGAAAACGAAACTATCGAAGCACATGAGCAGACAGCACCTGCGGCTGTTGCTCAAGATAAAGTACCCGAACGCTCGGCTACCACTCCTGCAACACCGAGAACAACAGCAGATCCGACAAAAAATAATCTCTACTCGGCGCAGTTAAAACCCTATCTACAAGTAGCCATTCCCTACAAGAGTGAACGACAGAAATGGGAACCTGTTTTGCAATTAAATGAATTTTCGGCAGGGCCTTTAATTTGGGTTGTGCGATCGCTCTCTAAATTACTATTAACCCTCAAATCCGAAAAAACAAGTACCACCCCTAATTTAATGGCTGCTGCTGTTGGAATCGGCGAAGAAGATTTTCCCCAAATTATCAATCATATTGCTGGTGTAATTTGCACCTGTCCATCTAGCTGGTCGGAACAATACCGCTTTAACGTGCGGGAAGCTTTACTCACTAGCAAACTCATCCAACATCCGCAGCAAGTCTTTTTTGTCGAAGAAGCGATCGCTAGTTTACTCCCGGAACTTGATGCTGCTAATGGCGAACAAGTAAAATTAAGCGATGCTCAAGGCTCTCATCCAGCAAAAACCAGCGAACATCCCATTGTTGGCAACACCCTTGTGATTAACATTGGGACAACTGCCACAGAAATGTTGCTGGTAAATCTACCGGAAAGCTTGCAGCAATTGACATACAATGATTTCATGCTCCACAGTTTTGCTTATGCTGGCAAGGGAATTGAACAAGATATAATCTGCCAGTTGCTATTGCCACCAAAATCTCGACAATCACGCCTAGAAACACCAAGCGATCACAATCGCAAAACTACCACAAATAATCCTTGGCAATGGCAACCCTCAATTCCCGGTTTAGACCAAATGCGTTGGCAGACTTTAGGGTTGGAAGAATTAGAACTACCCAGAGTCGGAGAACCAGATATTACCGCTCGAATTCGTCTCCAGCAGCGTCTAGAAAGTTCTCTACTAGGACAGGCGGTATTAGATGCGGCGTTAGCCCTAAAGCTGATTTTGCAACACCAAGACTCTTTTACTCTAGAATTAGCCGATCAGCGCTGGGTTTTGCAGCGACGAGATTTAGAAAGCCAAGTATTTATCCCCTTTGTGCGCCGCTTGAACCGAGAACTTAACAAGTTATTGGTAGCTCGTGGCATCCCCACAGAAGCTATTAATCAAGCTATCCTGACTGGTGGAGTGGCTTGTATCGGAACGGTGAACCGATGGTTACGGCAAAAACTTCCCAGCACTAAGATTATTCAAGATTCATATCTCGGCGAAAACGGCGCTCCCAATTGCAGTCGGGTTGCTTATGGTTTGGCAATGCTGCCTCTGCATCCCCAGATTTTAGATATACCCAGGCAACAATACACTGATTATTTCTTGTTTACAGAATTGTTGCGATCGCTCCCAGACCGTCCTTTGTCTTTCGGTGAAGTTATCCAGCTGTTTGAAAGTCGTGGGATCAATACTCGCATTTGTCAGCAACGGCTGCTGGCTTTTTTGGAAGGTGAACTACCTTCGGGTTTAATACCTTCAGTTACAGAATCAACGTGGCTTACCCAGAGTTCGCAAGAAAATCCTGACTATCAAGCGATCGCCACAGCACCACTTTTTGAAAAACAAGGAAGTCTCACTTATCGCCCCAATTCTCAACAACTGTTGTCTTTGCGTCGCTATCTAGATGCAATCAAGGCTAGTAATCAGCAATCACTGGAGGAACCATATACGGTGAATTTTGCCTTAGAGGTCAATCGTTGAGACTAGTACATCACGCTAGAAACGAGCCGCGCCAAAATTCCAAATGTTTATAAAGTAAGCATTTGGAATTTTGCAAAGTACTACTAAAGCGCCAGTCCAGTAATTTTTTGGATATGTACGATAGCCAGAAGTGTTGAATGTTAAGAAAAATCCGATAAAAATAACCCAAAATATGGTAATTTTGGGCGAAGGCTTAAAATATATTAGTTTGATTGTGATTATAAATTCATTTCCCAAAATTGTCAAAGATATCCTGAAAAGCCTGCCAAAAAACGATTATCCAGTATTGAACAGTCGTCTATTCTTTGAGTGCTGGCTGCTTCTTTTGCTCTGGATAACAACAAAGCGTACTTCAATGGGAAGATGAATTTTATAATCTTTTTCTTGAATCATCTTACGAATCTGTAAGATAGCGTCAGCAGTTTTCTCTATAGGAATAGACCACTCATTTACCTGTTGTTTAAATAGACAATCAAAATTGAATTGACTTACACTATCTCCCTGCGAATCTTTTGGTTCGTTAAACATTTGTTGGACATACCAACTATTAATATAAGGAATAAGATTTTGATTATATGTAGCTAAGTATAATAAAGCTTCAAATGTATAGTAACCAATAAGTTTTTCATGATACCATTGCTGTATATGTTGGAAAGCATTTTGTATGGTTGGGATTTTCCTATAAGGTCTCCGAGTTGCGCTCCACTCCCAAGCCATATCTGCATGAGGTAAATACCAAAAACGATAGTGGTCAGATTGGAGACTTTCTGGTAGTTTGTGTAATACAGTTTCTAGAGTTTGTGGTTGTTCATGTACTTCTAAGTTAAATTCTTTTGTTACTTGTAATTTAAGTTCTGTAACTAATCCTAAACTTCCTAGATGACATTTAGCCGCATTAAATAGTTTAGGATTTTCATCCATAGAGATTTTAACAATCTCACCTAAACCTGTTACGAGAGTTATTTCTTGAATAATTGTTGGCAGTATTCCATAATTTAATCCCGTACCATGGGTAGCAGTAGACATTGCTCCACCTATAGTTTGATCGGAAATAGAACCTAAATTTGGTAAGGCTAGTCCATGTTTTGCTAGATTCTGATTCAACTCTTTAAGCGTAACTCCTGCCTGAGTAACAACAGTTTTAAATTCATAGTCTATATTGAGGATAAGATTTAATCGATCAATAGAAACTAAAGTCTCATTACTCATGGCAATATCACTCGGAGAATGCCCTGAGCCAAATACTCGGATTTTTGTTCCCATTTCAGATGATTGACAAACAGTCTGTCTAGCTTCTTCAGTAGAACTAGGATGGTAAACAAAAGTAGGTACACATTGATATTGTCCCGACCAATTGATAAAACGATTCTGATTCATATTTTTACTATACAAGTCACAAATTTTATAGGGTATGCGGAAGTACAGAAGCGAGAACAGTCAGAATAATGAAACTTCATACTATGGCTCTTGATTTTAATAGATAGTTCTTCGATTATGCTGCCAGTTTTAAGCAAATTAGCTTTACCTATTAGTACTCTTATGACGCTTGTATTTGCCCATTCATAAGCAGTTTTAGCGAGTTTAAAAGACCTATCAAAATACTGTCACATATCCAGGTTTAATTTTCAAACAATTTAATTGAGCTTCTGCCCGTGAAGATTTTGTGAGCATTTTTTCTTTATGATAATTTTCTCGTTTTTTATCTTTCCAGATGGTGATCCATGATAAATCTGATAGTGAAACTAACTTTGCTTGAGTTTCATTTGGATAGAGTTGTTGCAGTAGAGAAATGGTGGGTACTTCTTCTATTCCACCAGGTATACCCTTGATAATTCCATTAGAAACTCCTAAAAATCCCGTCGTGTTTAATTTTGCTAAATTCCATAAAGCTAGTGTATTCCAAGGAGATGTCATTCCACATATAACCTTAGTTCCTGGTGTTCCTCCATGTGATAAAACCATTTTTCCACCTACTACCAAAGTATCCGATTTAAGATGATAATTTAAAATTTCAAAATCTCTAGATGAGATATAAACTTCTACACTTTGAAACACAAGCCTTTCCGCGCCTAAAATATTTGCTTCGCATATGATTGAATTTAGTGGATTAACAATTCCTTTCCAAGGACTTACTAAAATTGTATGAACTCTTTCTCCCAAGTCTCTAATAGCTCGCTTGGTTTTAGTATAAGATTTGCTGTCGGTAGCTACCACTATATAATTAGTGTATTCTAGGGCTTGATAACACCAGTTCTTAAGTAAGTAAAACTCATTAGCACATTTAGCAGAATTATTATGAATTCTTGTTCCTAAAACTACAACCATAATTTTAATTATGAAAATACTAATAGTTTACGCTTATTTGTCTAACCATTTATCGGAAACCTATAGTTAAATTTCCTAACTCTATTGATGTAATAAGATCGACCGTTAGAGGAAGATATACACTTTTGAGCAATACAAAATGCTTGTATCTATCAATTTCATTAAATCCTTCACTTTGTAAATCGGTTTTAATAATCTTGATTGTTGAAGTCTTTCTGTGAGTTTGATCGACTAAACGAATAATATGTGGAATAGCATAAATAGGCAATTTTTCTAGCAAGTCAGTCAATAAATCATCAAGACCTATAAATTTATCCGAAGAATTTATAGGTAAAAGAGATGCCATACCTACTTTGCCTAATTCACCAGGAATTTTAACTCCATAAACAACTGCTTCTAGAAACTTGCCTGTTGATAAAATAGCTTCTTCAACTTCTAGACAAGAAACATTTTCCCCTTTCCAACGAAAGGTATCACCCAGACGATCAACAAACATAAAAAAACCGTCAGAATCTCGACGGAGTAAATCTCCAGAACGCCACCAGATGTCTCCTAATTCAAATAAATTTCTCCAGACTTTATCTTCATCTAATTTTGGATCTAAATAACCCCGATATACATTATCTGAAACTCGTAATAAAGCTTCTCCAACCTCTCCTATTGGAACAGGTTTTCCTTGGTCATTAACTAGAACTATATTTTTGGCATCAGGATGATCTGGCGGAATAAAGCCACAATAGCCTGGTCTTCCTGTCCAATTTGTCAGTGCTGATGCTGGCATTTCTGTAGCACTTTAATGCTCTACTATATGCTCTATACCAAATCTTTCTACAACGGTTTTCCAAAGAGAAGATGTTAAACCATTACCAAAAATAATACGCAATGGATTTTCGCTATCATCAGGTTTTTGAGGTCTGTTAACCAAGTAGCGCCACAGTTCACCTATGTAAACAGATGAATCGCAACTGTAAGTACGTACATCAGTTAAAAACGCACTAGCCGAAAAGCGATCGCGGACTACAGCACAAGCTCCAACTTCTACGCAACTTGCAAAAGCTATCGCTAAACCGTTACCATGATAAAGGGGTAAAGTGATATAACATTTACTTTTAAAAGATATGTTTGTTCGCAATGACCAGCTAATTCCAGCACCAATTAATCTGCGATGGCTAAAGAGTGCTGGTTTACTGTGACCACTAGTGCCGCTAGTGAAAATAATTACCCCTGGATCATTAATAGTAATATGACTACGATATTTTGCTAAAGTACGGGCTTGCCAGGGACGTTCAAGAATTAAATTAGGGTCATACGTTTCTATCGATGAGATAGGATTACCGATAATAATTTTGACTCCTGAATTATTGGCTAAAGTTGACAGTTTTTGAGGGGATTCCCTGGTATTGAATAAAACCGCAACCACTCCGGCTTTAACTAATCCCAAGATAGTTGCTAAAGAAACAGGGCTATTATCTTGGTAGACCCCAATGTATTTTTGATTGAGAGAAATCGCCCACTCTGCAATTTTGTCTGCTGCCTGATCGAGATATTGATAAGTCCAAGGAGACATAGAACCCACTTCATGTACAACTGGGCGTTGATTCCATTGATCTACTGATTGTTCCCAAACATTAGCCCAACTATTGACCTTTTTTTCGTCTAAATCTTGCCATCTTCTGTTTTCATAACTTTCATATTCGCTGTATTGTTCTACAAAAGGAATCACATAGAAAAGGCAATGGGAGATGCACGTCACACAGCATCTGATGTTACCAAAGCGAAGAGAATTTTAGGATATGCACCACAAGTTACTCTCAAAGATGGTTTGGATCAAGAATGGCATTGGGTGAAATCTTTATATAGCTAAAATAGGTATTGTCAACTTAAAATAGGTTAGTGTCACGAAGTTTTCGTCAAAAAGGAATCCAGAGCTAAGTATCAGGTTTCATAACCCTGAAAAATAATTGAGAATATACCAAAATTCTCAAGTCCAGAAATATTTATTTTTCGTTAATAACGTTATTATTTCATGACTAAATTGTCAATATTATTGAAAATAGCATATCAGGGTTCTGAAACCTGACGCTTAAACTGGGATGAGATGCTTCTACGATAATCATTCTCATAGGGATAATTGCTGATACACAGTAGCTAATAATTTCGCCAGGAAAGGGGTGCAATGAGCATCCATTCCGAAACTTACGCTAAGGACTGGATGACCTGTTTTCAACATCCTTTCGGGAGCAATGCGATTTTGTTAGATTGGGCTTTAATTCTCAGTTACAGAGCTAAATTATCAATAAAAACAGTTTTTTCGCTGCGATAGCACCCCTAAATAGGTGATTTAGCACCGGAATTTTAAGCACCTCACAAAACCGCATTCCTCCCCCCCATCCTTTCTACCTTATTCATCCTGTTTCTACAGGCGTTGAACCCTCGTAATTTGGCAACGGTATTGATTAGATGGAGGAAATACAGTAAATTTACAATCTATCCTTGAATTCAAAGATTCTGTAAATTTTTGGTTTTTGGTTCTTATATCGGCTAAAATATGTGTATATTAATACTCAGTAGCAGCGACTACAGCAGTACAAATCGCGTAAAAATCGTGTCTGTGTCTACATTACTGATGTAAAAATTCCTGTTATAAAATAAGTTAGCCCTTGTGAATAATCTTTATCTTTATTCAGTTAATTGTTTGCAACAGCCTTCACACCCGTCAACTTTAAGCGTGAGAAAACGATTAATTGACATTGTTGGAGCCATTGTGGGGCTGATTGTTACATTTATGATAGCAATTCCCGTAGCAATTGCTACCTTTATTTATGAGCCAAGTCCAATATTTTATTCCCAAATTCGCTGTGGTTTAAACGGAAAAACTTTCCGCATCTGGAAATTCCGCTCCATGATTGTCGATGCTGATAAACTCAAGCATTTGGTTAAGAACCAAGCCCAAGGTCACATCTTTAAATCCGTTGACGATCCTCGCATTACTCCTGTTGGTAAGTTTTTGCGGCGTACTAGCTTAGATGAATTCCCTCAATTTTGGAATGTTTTGTTAGGGGATATGAGTTTAGTTGGTACTCGTCCACCGACTCCTGATGAAGTCAGTAATTACGATCCACACCACTGGGATAGATTGCGAGTCAAACCAGGCATTACCGGAGAATGGCAAGCCAATGGTCGTTCCAGCATTACAGACTTTGAAACCATTGTCAAGATGGATATAGATTATCAACGCAAGTGGTCTGTAACTTACGATCTGAGTCTAATTATTAAAACTATCTGGGTGGTATTTAAAAAGACTGGTGCTTATTAAATTTGTCATTAGTCATTAGTCATTTGTCATTAGTTTTTCTCCATGTCCCCGCCTCTGCTTCATCTCCCTTATCACCACTTACTGCTTCAACCCTTAACACCGCTACCTGTTTCTGTAGGTACAATATAACGTTGTAAGAATAGAAATAATAATAATACTGGGGCGATCGCAATGACTGAGCCAGCAGCTACCAACCGCCAGTCAAGAGAAAATGTCCCAGCTAGCTTTGCAACTCCCAAGGGAAGAGTGTATAAATTTTCGTCTTGAATGACAATTAAAGGCCACAAAAAGTCACTCCAAGCACCAATAAATACGAAAATAGCTAAAGTTACCAGTGCGGGGCGAATTGCTGGTAACATAATATGCCACCATAAACCTAACTCCGAACTGCCATCCATCCTAGCGGCTTCTTCTATCTCTTTGGGGACACTCATAAAAGCTTGGCGCAGCAGAAAAATCCCAAAGGCAGAAGCTAAACTGGGAAAAATCATCCCTAAATAACTATTTGTCAAACCCAACTGGACTGTCAAAATATACAGGGGAATCATCACGATTTGGAAGGGAATCATAATCGTAGAGACGATCGCTACAAAAATCCAGTCTCGCCCCACAAATGATAATCTTGCCAATGGATAGGCAGCCAAGGCGCAAAACAGCAGATTTAAGCCCACAGTCAGCACTGACACCAAAGTACTGTTATACAGGTATTGTCCAAAAGGTAGAGAGTTCCACACACTAGAGAAGTTATTCAGTGTTGGCTGACTGGGTAGTAACTGTGGCGGCGACTGAAAAATATTTTCCGTCGGCGATTTTAAGGCTGTACTAATTAGCCATAGTAAAGGAAAGAGCATCAACAGTGCGATCGCTCCCAACACTGCATACATTAGTAGAATCTGCGATCGTGATTTTTTCCAGTTCAGCATTTTATTAATAACCTAAATACTCTAAACCTACTATTTTGCGACATTAAAACCCACATTCCGCACTTCATAAAGTAGTATTAAATACTACATAGCTGCTCAGTGAGGAAAGTCAATAAATATACTCAAAATATTCCAGTAAGCCAGTATTCAGAAATCAACCTATCTTTGTTGTAGAAGGCGGGTAAATAGCCTATAAATACTTGGTTTCAGGCTTTTTAGAAAAATCAGCATACATTGTTTTATCATGGCAACCTACTGAGATATTAAAAGTGAGACAATCAAAAAAACTCAACAATACTTGAGAGGTAAAAAAATGTCTCCAAAAGCAAAAATTAAAAATATCGATCACCTGGGAATAGTAGCTGGGTTGATTGATGAAATAGTAAATTATGCTGGGATTAAACAAGTTTGGCTAGTAGTAGAAAGTCAAAAAAGAAAAGAGAGTGATTTAGAAAAGCTAGATAAAAAGCTAAAAAAAGAAAAAGAAAAAGTCGAAAAATTTCTCAAAGAATTAAAAAAAGAAAATTTTGATAATCCAGAGCAAGCTAGATATAAGCTAAAAGCAATTAACAAAAAATTGAATTTTTTTGAACTTCAAATCACTCAAAGTAAGTCAAAAGAGAATAAAACTATTTATAAGGGTATTTCAATGTTTCCAAGGTATTCACATTTTGACTTTAAATGGTATTAATCAAATTGTTAATTTAACATCAGAACGTCATTTTATCTTGAATTATCTGCCATCATCTTGTCAAAAATATTATCTGCTTTCTTAATCTAAACAACCTTTAAAGAGTGAACAAAAGTTGATCTATATCCGAAGAGAAATTTATTGCTCCTCGAATTTTTAGTGCTTAAATAACCTCCTGAATGAGTCAAATTTTTGATGTTTGATTATTTCTCGGACTTGATCATATTAATTCAGCATTATTTACTTAATTATCCTAACTTTTTGCTGTGATCTTGACTGTAATCTCTTTACACTTCAATTTGAAGTGCGGAATGTGGGTTATTTTATTCGGGAATGGCGATCGGGTTAATTTTAGAAATGTCGCCACTTGGTCACTCCCTCATGTAGATTTGGTAGTGTTGAGCGCCTGTGAAACCGGCTTGGGAGGTAAGTTAGGTAATGGTGAGGAAATTTTGGGTTTTGGCTATCAGATGCAACAAACCGGCGCTAGAGCCGCGATCGCCTCTTTGTGGTCTGTAGATGATGGTGGTACACAAGCACTCATGAGTGCTTTTTATAGTATCCTCTCTACTGAAAAGTTGACTAAAACTGAAGCTTTACGCCAAGCTCAAGTCTCGTTAATTACTGGAGATTGGAAGTCGCTAAGTCACAATACACCCGTAGCAGCAGTTAATGACTTTAGTCACCCGTACTATTGGGCAGCCTTTATTTTAATTGGCAATGGACTTTAGGTGTATCGCATCTGACATGATAATTGCTTGGCTGATGAGGTTTTGGCAGATACAAAAAAACGTGCAATCGGCCAGCCATAGCCAATCACTTAATGGTAATGGAGAAATAGGTAAGAGCGATCGCTAACTTAAGCCACTATTACCGATTACCTGTTACAGATAATCAATTTTAATTTGCCATTGACCCCAAAAGCTTAATACTTCTTGGCAAGAGTTTTAGAGCCTGTATCACTTTCCATAGATTGCTTGACAAGATTAGCCAGTTCGTCTAATTGGCTAATTGCTTCGGCACCTTCTAGTTTCATTAATTCGCGGTCATCCCGCATTTCTGTCCAAGTAATACCGTAATCGGACACTAAAAACCGAATTAGATGGTTATCACCCAAGCTAACCATAAACGATGCACTATTCATTTGGTCGCCACAGGTGTAGCAAGATGCAGGATAACCACGTCGCTCTAATACAATCGCCAAGGCTTGCAGGTTCATTACCAAATCTTGGACGAATTGTCGATGTTGATGTGCTAGTCTCAGAAACACTTTGTCCTCCAGACACCACAGTAATTTGAGTTTCTTTTATATTTTCTTTAGATTTTCTCACCCATTGGTATTGTAAGCTATTCATTACAATTACCACGACAGATGATATTGAGTCGTTAATTGACTACCTTGTTTAGGGTAGTGGATCGGGATTTTGAGGGCCGTATCAAACTATTCAGTTTGCAAATTCAAAATCTCGGACAGAATTGCTAAATTTAACTATATCTTTATACACTTCCGTCAGGGTAGATTCTTACAGTAAGCGATCCGCTTTAAGAGTAACTTAAATCTACCACTAGTCAACTACGAAAAAGCCACATATTTGGTTTTTATTGGCTATGTGCAGCCAAATAAACTGTTAGTTGAGGCCATAACGTAGTTTTGCATCGTTATAGTGTCTCTTGCTTAGATGTTTAATCTGTTATTTGTCTAACGTAGATTTTGGTAGAGACAAATAATTAGTTATACCAACTTCATTCCTCCTATATATATAAAGTTAAGCAGATGCTCCCTGTAAGTTAGAGATCAAGTAGCTATGAGAGATAAAATGCAGTAACTTATACAAAGCTAACGCAAGTAGTTAGTAGACAAGTCTGAGTGTAGAATCCACAATGGGAAAACTTAACACTGACAATACCTAAACTCAGCACGGCAGTGTTGCCATTTAGGCAATATTTCCAGATATTTTGGAATTATTTTCAAAAAGTTGCACAAACCAAAGCACAATAATTTACAAGGATTCTTATCTTAGTTTGGTTTTGCCAAATTTAATACATATATAATATATTTCGATTATCTATTTAAAGTGAGTAATTATTTTTTATCGAATAGAATTCAGGTGGTAACAGAGCATAGTCGAAGTGACCACCTGAATTTTTCTTCAAGAAGAATTCGTCATCAGAAATTATGAATTAAGGGACTTACAAATAAAAAAGCATCCCAAATTTTCTTGTGGGATGGGTGTCCCCACCCGTCCCAGATTTAGGGCGGGCAATATGCCCACCCCACAAGATGGATAATTTATTTCTTGGAAGTCCCTAATAGACTACTTGCCACCAACCGAAAGCTGGTCCGATAAAACGGATTGTTGCCCATCCTACAACCATAAGACCAATACCTATCCAAGCACCACGAGTAGTCCAAGCGACAAATTGCTCGCCTTGAGTTTTTGTGATCGGAACCCAAGACAAGATCCGAGTATCTTGACCGTATGTTTCCCCTAGTGTGGTTTTGATTGAGTCGATGGGGAGTATTATCTCCCGCACCTCTCAGTTAGATCCGTGCGTGCAGCTTTCACTGCACACGGCTCCCGATGTTCTTAGCTTGCGCTTTTGCTCATGTGCTTGTAATCGTGGCAACTCTCGTGAATTGCTTCAAGATTATTTTTCTTCCAGTTGGCGTGATTTCCGTCGATGTGATGCAGGTGAACCCGTTCCTCATCGATGAACTTTAAGCCGCAGGAAGCACATCTATGGTTTTGCTTCTTAAGAGCTTTAGAGGTTTCGCCGTCATAGAGTTTACTGTTACGTTCGCTCCAGTAGGCTGTGTCTCCGTCATAGGGGGATTTTTCACCTGCTACCATGACGTGTTTGTTTTCGGAGTAGGAAACTGCTGGGAATGCCTTGTCTAGTAATTTCTTGCTAGAATAGCGGTTTTGTTTGGTTTCCTTGTTGAATACCTTGTAAGCTCTTGTTTCGATGTGGTATAACGAGTTTCTAGACCCGTCCATCTTGCAGAACTTATGGTAATTTCTCCACCCTCTAACTACCGGGGCTAATTTCTCAGCCTTTGTGGTAGCACCATAATTCGAGTTGTTGACGATGTATTTTACTTTCTTGCGGAATGCTTTGAAATTATCCACCGAGGGAGTGCTTCTAAGCTTTCCGTTTTTCTGGACTTTGAAGTGCCAGCCGAGGAAATCAAACCCATCTGTCGCGGCGGTAACTTTGGTTTTCTTTTGGCTTACATTCATTCCGCGTTTGCGGAGAAACTCGCTGATTCTTTCAAGTATCTCTGTTACATCATCTTCGGGTCGAAGTATAATAACCATGTCATCCGCGTATCGGACTGATGGTTCGGTGATATCACTGGCTGAGGTTTTACCAGTGATTCTCTGTCCTTGATTCTCATAGTACCTGTGTATACTCTCAATCCCGTTGAGCGCGATGTTTGCTAATAGTGGGCTGACCACTCCCCCTTGAGGTGTTCCCTGTTCGGGGAATTCTGGGTTGACTCCTGCCTTGAGACATCGGAATATTCCGAGTTTTAAGCCTTTAGGGGCAATGAGTTCGTCCATTATTGCTGAGTGATTAATCCTATCGAAGCACTTTTCAATATCGAGTTCAATTACTCGCTTATTTATTCCGTTAGCTTTGGAGTTAAGGTTTAGGAAGATGTACTTTTGTGCATCATGGGCGGAGCGCCCAGTTCTGAACCCATAACTCCTGGCGTGGAAAGTGGCTTCGTGTGCTGGTTCGAGTGCATATTTTGCAAGGCATTGCCAAGCTCTATCCGCGATGGTGGGTATCTTAAGCATTCTGGTAGTCCCGTCCTTCTTAGGGATTGGGATTTCCCGTAGTCTTTGATGCTTCCAATTTCCACTATTCATTTTCAGTAATTCTTCAAGGTTGAAGCGTTCTTCAAATGAGAGCGATTTTTTCCCATCAATACCAGCCGTCTTTTTACCAGCATTTAGCTGAGATACTTGTCTTATTGCAAGAAATCGAGCCGAGGTAGATTTAAGAATAAGCTTTTGGAGTGACCTAGCTTTCCGCTTGTCTCCAACTTGAACCGCTTTAAATACGCGCTTTTGAAGGCGGAAAAGATTTCGGCGGAATTTCTTCCACGGTAAGGCTTTCCAAGATTCACTAGTTTTGTAACTGTGTCTAATCATTTTCTCTTCTGGAGTTTGTATTTTCTGAACACCTCAGTCCAATTACGGACTGTCCTACCCTAACTGTGGGGATTCCTCCGCTCGTCTGGTCTACCTGAGATTCGACTGTCTCAAGACCCACAATTAGTTTTTATTCGTTCCCTCGGAGAGATTGATTGTTCCGTTAGATGTAGCCAATTCGACTACTGGATTCCCTAGACTCTTGCCGTTACTCGACGTATGTTCGGCGGGAATAAACTCCAGTGAGGTCAGGGATTTTGCGTTGCGCCCTGCCTGCCAAATAAGTCGCTTTTCTAGGCTCTGTTTCATCATAGGAACTCCCTGTTAGCGCCAGTGTCAACCCGCAACGGTCGTCTGATTGCGCCCAGTTAAGAGCTTCACCCTCCAGAAACCGAGTCTGGTCAGTGTGGGCAGATAAGGAGTCAATTCTGAGTCTGAATGGCAAGTCTTGCACTTGCATCTGACCGAGAGTTCAGCCCTTAATGACAGTAATCTGCTGTCAGGCTGGCTTAGTTATGTACGGACTGGATACCGTGATTCACTAAACAACGAATCGCACACGACGTTTTGCTTCACCCATAATCAGCAACTCAAATTCTACTTAGTTTCTAAATTTATTTTGCCAGGAATCATGGCTACAAAGAGGCGATGAATTTCATCACCTCTCATAAGCTGATAATAGTGCTTGCTTTTAAACGATCGCACTTTGGTTGACAAAATTTAAATTGGGCATTGGGCATTGACTATTGAACTTTAAGCGGAATTTTCCTCATCGGTGTTAGAAAACAGGCTGGGATCGAGATAGTTAATGCGTGCTAGAGGACTTAAAGCTGCGAGAATTTGAGCGCCGTAGCTGCGGTTAACTACACGACTATCAAGCAAAGCGACAATTCCTTGACTTTCTCGGACTGGAGCGATCGCCCGTTGTAATTCATTCAAAGCTGCTGGTAACAAGTATAAACGGAACCAATCTTGATGCGATCGCTTATAAAGAGCTACCCTACCAGCTACCAGGGGATTTTCTAAAGATGGTAGAGGCAAAGTAGCAATGATTAATAAATGAGGTGCTGGCAAGACTCGTTGATGTTCTCGCCAAAATTCCCAACCGCTAATCAAAATACCATTTTCATCCAAACAAGTTTTTTCTACCTGCACCCGCGAACCAAACTCTGAGGCCAGAATTGTGGCAACTTGTGCCTTGAGTGGTACATCCCCCACCAAGACAACTGTTAATCCTGGTGCTGTCGCACTTAAACAAACCAGTGTGCGGACTTTGTGAATAAATGCCGCTTGAAATTCTGGTGTGTTGGGTAGAGGCAACTTATAAGGTACATACAGCTGAATTGCCTCCGCTTGACTCTCTGAAGAAAACTTCAGGCAAGTTAAATCGTCCAAACCCAAGCGCTGACGAAAAAGGGGAGCCTCAGTTTCCGGTTCGATAGCGCTACCAATTAAAACTACTGGTTGTCGCTGCCAAATAGGTGAGAGTATTTCCCCTAACTCCATTGGGGCGTAGTGCAAAGAAAATAAACCTTGTCGATGGGCAATAGTCGCCCAGAAGAGAGGAGGGGGGGCAGGGGGAGCAGGGGAGGCAAGGGGGGAAATTTTTTCGTTAAGGGTTTGAAATTGTTGCCAGAATTTTTTCCAGGGTTCTGGCAGTGTTTGTACTGACTCTAAAGCAGAATAAAGATGGCCTAAAATTTCTATTTCTGGCTGGGAAATTAGATAGCACTGATATGGATTAGCAGGATGCTGAAAAAGTTCGTGTGTTAGTTGTATTCGTGTTTCGCTAATTGTCTCAGCTTGGTTTGGACAAGCCAGCATGAGTTGATCCCAATCATGGGGTTGAATATCTTGGGTAAGTTGATGACGTACCCAATCTTCGAGATCGTCTACTCCATCAATAATTGTGGGGATGCCTTCGGGAAAACGTGAGCCACCAGCTAATTGTCCTCTTAACCAAGCTTCTGGGGAGGTTAACAGTAGCCCTTGGAACTGGGCATCAGGCCAAGCGTCACCTGTCCTAATCGATTTATTGGTTGGTAGCCACTGCTGTAGACGGGGAATTTCCACCCGCAGTAGAAGTTGCTGCACTGTTTCTTGAGCAACAATAATTACAGGGCCATGCCACATTAGGGCTGATGCTACGAAACTAGTACGATACCGCCCTTGATAGCCACTAACTGCCCCGACTTGAATTAGGGCGCTACGTCCCAGGCGCAAGGCGCGTGCTACCAACCGAGCCATCGTCAAATGATGGGGCCAGGAAGGGAACCCCGCTTGCGATCGCAAAAAGTTATGTAGTGACAAATGAACTTCTGCCTCAATCACACGCTTTCAATTCCATACAAAGTGATTTTTACTTCCAATTGCCCCATTTCTATTATCTTGTCATTTGTCATTTGTCCTTTGTCCCTTGTCATTTGTCCTTTGTCCTTTGCTATTGATCCAAAACTAATGACCAATGACTAATGACTAATGACCAATGACCAATGACTAATGACAAATTACCCAATACCCTAAATTATGCCAACTTACACAGGAATTTCCAGCGAAGCCTTCAGGCATCCACTAGATCGGCAAGCCGAACAAGCTTTACGAAATTTACCAGGATTTGATTTAATCGCTCGTAAATTTGTGGAATTTATCTACGAACGCCCTCAATTAGTCTATCTAATGGGTAACAGCATCCAAGTCGGGCCGCGTCAATATTCCACTATTTACCAGATGTTTCGGGAATGCGCCCGAGATTTAGACATTTACCCAGAACCAGCACTGTTTGTGTCACAAAATCCCGAAGCAAATAGCTATGCGCTGGGGCAAGAGAATCCTTACATAGTCATAAATACAGGGATATTAGAGTTACTAGACGAAGCCGAGATTCGGACGGTGCTAGCCCATGAATTGGGGCATATTAAATGTGGTCATACTATTTTAATTCAAATGGCGATGTGGGCGATGAATGCTGCTTCCGCCTTGGGAGAATTGACCTTTGGCATCGGTAATATTGTCACACAAGGCTTGATTTACGCCTTTTTTGAGTGGCGGCGCAAAGCCGAGTTATCGTCAGATCGCGCTGCATTACTAGTAATGGATGACTTGAATCCGGTGATGTCAACGATGATGAAACTCTCTGGCGGTAGTAACAAATATGCCAATGAATGTAGTTTACAAGAGTTTATTAAGCAGTCAGAAGATTATCAGGCACTAGATGAAGATGGACTAAATCAGATATATAAGTTCTTGATTTACAATGGCGGCCAAGGTATGATGTTGAGCCATCCTTTCCCTGTTGAACGCTTACATTACTTACGGGCGTGGGCAGTATCTGAAGAATACCAGCAAATTCGCCGAGGAAATTATCAGCGATCGCCCGCTTCTGGATCGGTAAATGTTTCAGCAGAATCTTCCGAAAATCAAACAGAAGCTTTACGCCGTCAAATTGAAGAATTACAACGAGAAATCGACAGAATCAGAAGGAATGAATAGTTTTTAGTACTAAAGGTGGATTTAGATCCCCGACTTCTTTGAGAAGTCGGGGATCTGGACAGCAACTTTTTATCAGAAATTAAAATACTTAGAGTTGAACCAGATAATTACTCCAGTTCCCAGTACACAAATAATTCCCGCCAAACCAGCTAGGGGTTTTTTATTCTTACCTGTGAACCAGTCAGAGACAATACCAGTGTAAGTAATTAGTTCTGCTGTATCTATGGTAGCGATCGCCCATACCCATCCCGCGTGCAATCCCCAAGCTAAACCCAAATTACCACTTGTGGCAAAGCGTGCTAACACCAGCACCATTCCCATCAGCCATAATCCAGGGAGTTGGGGTGCTGTTTCGCTTTGCTCCCAAACCAGGTGTAACAAGGCAAAAATTAAGCTAGAAATCGCTGCTGCTACCCAAACTGGGTAATCTTCTGCTAATTCTGTGAACAGGAAACCGCGAAAAACTAACTCTTCTATCCCACCGACTAACAACGCTATCAAGAAAATCGGTAGCAAGATGGGTAATAGTAACTTGAAATTCGTTTTTTCAAAAGAACACCAACCTAACCCGAATTGCCCACTAAATACAATAGCTAAACTCAGCACTCCCAAACCAAAACCTAGTGCTAAAAAACCAAGAGTTGAAAAATTCCCAACAAAGCCGTAATCTGAAAAAGATTTTTTAGTCAACCAAACAACTCCCCAGAGAATCAGGGGGGCTAATAGGTAAAGCGACACCAATAACGGCATCTTTTGTTCTGGCTGCAAAGGTTTAGAGGGTTGCCAATTAAGCAATATTGCTGATACTGTTGCTACTGGCAACCAGCAAACTATCCAGCAAACAAAAAATGCCATCACTATCACTAGTGCTGGGGCATTTTTTATAAACTCTAGCAAGACGTTGACCGAAGATTCAAAGAAAGTTATCAAAATAAACAAAAAAACACGATAGACTTCTTGCATTATAGATTTCTTGCTGATTAATCAAGACTCTACTAAATTTGGTGAATTCTGCAAGGGGTCTAATCGTATTTTTACCTAGCTACCAATTTGCTGCCGCGATAAGGACAAGTTATCATTACCTGAAACTTATCCCTACCATCAGCAAATTTACTCTTCGTCTTCCAAATCTTCGTCTGATTCGTCAGAATCTGTATCTTGTGAAGTTAGTTTTTTATCGGTTTCACCTAATTGAATCAGGTGAATATGTTTGTATCCCAGCCTAATTTCAAACTCATCTCCAGACTTTAAGCCCATTGCTTTGGTATATGTAGCACCAATTACAATCTGACCATTTTGATGGACACTAACCCGATATGTCGGTTCACGACCACGACCATCTTTAGGTGCTTCTGGACTTAGAGGAATTCCCCTAGCAGATAGCAAAGCGTCATAAAAATCCGTGAGATTGACGCGAACCTGGTTATTCTTAGTAACAGTGTAATAGCCGCACTGTTTAGCTCTTTCTCGGCGTGGTAATGTGGAAAGTTCTTTTACTTTAGCAAGTAGTGCTTTTCCAGTTAATGGCGCGGTTGCAGTTTCAGTCATTATGCTCAAATTTTCCTTACTCTCTCCAAACTGATAAATTATGTAGTCTCATGCCAGCATTTGATTTTTTAGCATTTGCATAGAGCTACTGAAGACCCTAATGTAACGGGTGAATTCCTGCCGATAGGAGCCAAAAGCACTTCTATATATGGTTGTCCACAACCAACTAGAGGCCATAGTTGCCACAGACATTAATTTTGGTGATGTTACGGCACTTTTAAGCATTATTCGCCATCAGAAAGAAAACTATTTTCTCCTTTGGCGCTACTGTAGCGGTGTAACTTTCAGCCACCTTTACAAATGGGGTTAGGTTCTACTGCAAATAAGTCGTAGACCCAAAAAATTGCAGGTTTTTCACTTTCAGTGCTTGCCTTTCTTGCCAATGAACAAGTAGAGTTTTCTCTACTCCTCCTCTCAAGCTTAGGACAGCATAGTATTTCAATAGAGTCATACGGGCATAAGCCCTTTTGTCCTGCCAGTAGAGACGTGAATTTTCTTGTCTCTACATTACGAATCAACAAAGCAGTAGTAACCGCGCTGATACGGCTATTGATTCTGGTTTTGCTACTTCGTAATTTTATATTAAATACTAGCATGGACTAATAATAGCAAAATAGTTGTTTAATTTTGAATTAAAGTTGCTGGTAAATTTTTATTTAAATTTCTGGACTTGAAAGTTGAAAAAAGCAGTGACGATTTTCTTAACCCTTGATTGCAAGGGTGAGCATTGCCATCTCGCTTTTATAAAAATTTATATAATTGAGACGAGCAATTTTGACCAATGAGTTCAATCCCATATTTTCTTGATTGAGAGCAAGCCAAAAAGCGAAAAGTCTCCCGCCTCCGGGTTTCGCGGTATTCTAACTTTTCTTTAAAAGTGGTGAGGATTTTTCCTGGGTTTATTATCTTCAGGTCAAAAGCAGCCAGAGTATTTTACACGTCTGTCTATGGGAAGAACAAATCTCTTAACATCTGCCTAGTGCTTGATTGCCACTACTATATATTAAACATGGGCTTTCACACTTCTATATAATCAAAAAATTCCCTCAAGTGGTAGCAAAGGTGGAATTTTATCGTCAGGACTGCTTGACTCAAGTTGACATCAAGACGCATTCCTAACCTGATATGCATTTCATTTGGATGCGATCGCTAGCTCAAAGATCAACCTAAGTTACTTTTTAAGCACCCATTTTTCCTTTACATTCCCAAACAGGTAAATTCAATGCAAAGCTGCGATTAGATTTTTGGCGTTTTAACTCAGAATTTGACAAAAATCTTGCCTACAGCGCTACTACAAGTAAAATTTTAATGGTTATCCTTAAACTAGAAGTCGTCGCCCTTTAATTGTCAGCCTATTAACACTAGAGTTTGAATTAGGGACGAAAAAGTATAACTCACTTTTCGCAACTACCTGCTTTAACTCATGATTGTTAAGGCTGGTGAAGCAATTTTAAAATTTTGGTTAGTGGTTATGAAAGTTATTTTTAAGGTCATTCGACAGCAACAAAATTCCTCCCCTGTTGTGCAAACCTACCTTGTGGAGGCAGAACCAGGTAATACAATCTTGGATTGCCTCAATCATATTAAGTGGGAGCAGGATGGAACTTTGGCATTTCGCAAAAATTGCCGCAATACCATTTGTGGTAGCTGTGCTATGCGAATTAATGGGCGTTCGGCTTTAGCTTGCAAGGAAAATGTTGGCAGTGAACTTGCGAGATTACAAGAAATAGCATCATCCCAAAGTCAAGTAAATGCCATCCCTGAAATCACGATCGCACCTCTCGGCAATATGCCTGTGATTAAAGATTTGGTTGTAGATATGAGCAGCTTCTGGAATAATTTAGAAGCAGTTGCCCCTTATGTAAGTACGGCAGCCCGACAAGTACCAGAAAGAGAGTTTTTGCAAACACCACAAGAGCGATCGCGCCTCGATCAAACAGGTAACTGTATTATGTGCGGTGCTTGTTACTCTGAATGCAATGCTCGTGAAGTTAATCCCGACTTTGTAGGCCCCCATGCCCTTGCCAAAGCTTACCGCATGGTAGCAGACTCCCGCGATAGCGATACCGAAAATCGTTTAGAAAGCTATAACGAAGGTACTAAAGGCGTATGGGGTTGCACCCGTTGTTTGTACTGCGATTCTGTTTGTCCAATGGAAGTTGCACCATTAGAACAAATCACCAAAGTTAAACAAGAAATTCTCACCCAGAAACAAGCCAGTGATAGCCGTTCAATTCGTCACCGAAAAGTATTGGTAGATTTAGTTAAAGAAGGTGGTTGGATTGATGAACGTCAATTTGGTTTACAAGTAGTCGGTAATTATTTTCAGGATTTAAAAGGATTACTCAGCCTTGCACCCCTCGGTTTACGGATGATCCTCAGGGGTAAGTTTCCTCTATCATTTGAAGCTTCAGAGGGTACAGAACAAGTGCGATCGCTTATTGAATCTGTGCAACAAGAAGAGGGACTGGGGATTAGGGATTAGGGATTAGGGATTGGGGATTGGGGATTGGGATTAAAAGAATTCTTTCCCAGTCCCCAGTCCCCAATTCCCAATTTTCAACGCGGATCTTGAGGTATATTCAACGGCTGTCCATAACGGTCATATACTAAAACATCCCACTGCCCGTTGTTACTAGACTCAAAAGCAATCCTGCTACCATCAGCGCTAATTGTAGGGTTGCGGACTTCTGCTTGCAGGTTATTAGTCAAATTCCGCGATTGGCGTGTTTCTCTGTCGTAGAGAAAAATAGCCGATCGCCCCTGACGACTTGCCGCAAACACAATATAACGACCATCTTGTGAAACACTGGGATGATTTGCGATCGCATCAAAGGAATTTAAACCTGGCAAATCAACCAAATCACGAGTTACTGTATCAAACATATAAACATCTTGGCTACCGCGTCGGTCAGTAATAAAAACAATGTATCTCCCAGAAATTTGGGGGCTTAATTCCGACGCTAAACTATTGAGACTCCGACCCCCCGGATCAAATGGATAACTCAAAATGCGAGGGTAGCCAAAACATCCAGTCAATAAACTTAAACAGAAAAATACAGGTATAAAAAAAATACGTTTCATATATTGGGCATTGGGCATTGGGCATTGGACATTAATTATTCTCCCTCATCTCCCTGCTCCCTGCTCCCTGCTCCCTGCCTTCTACGGAGGTGAACCCACGGTTGCACCATTGGGAATATCTAACTCAATATTTGGCCCCCGGTCTAGGACTTCAATATCCCACTGACCACGAGTAGCGGTTTCAAAAACAACATAACGTCCATCTGGACTAATATTTGGTTTTCTGACCCAGCCGCGATAAATTGGTGTGACAATTTGCGACTGTTGCGTAGCGCGATCGTAAAGCGCTACCACTGGTCTACCTTGATCGCTAGTAAGATAAGAAATATAACGCCCGGTGTAGCTCAAACTTGGACTTTCGGCAATTGTCTCCTGTCGGTTTATCCCAGGTGTGCTAATAAACACTTGCCTCTCCAAATCGTACACTAGTAGCTGCTGATTACCATTCCGATTAGATACAAACGCCAAAAAGCGCCCATTTCCACTCAAAGCAGGTTGCTCCTCGGTGTAGCGACTGTTAAGAGAAGTAGGCCCTATAGGAATATCGTTAGAACCACAAGATACAAGCAAACTTGTTAAACCAAAAACCAGGCTCCAATGAATTGGTCTTTGGAGCCAAAATGCAGGCGTAAATTTTTCCACCTCAACTGTTTTCCGTCGCCTCTAAACCTACTTGCACACCAACTGTTTTAAACATCGTCATCAAAATCTGTCAAGTTATCTGGCCCCTGATTTGGTTTTTCAATTGGATTGTATGGCACATAATCAGTTGGGATCGCATCATCATCTTCACGCGGTCTTCGAGGAGTTGAGTCAGTGGGCGGACGACGCCTTCTCGGTCTGGGAGAAACATCATCTTCACGACTTTCGGGACGCTGTGACCCATTATTATTACGACGAGAAGGTTTTCTGACTTCCCCACCCGAACTTTCCCAATCATCAACTTGCCTAGATGAAGAACCCCAATTTTCATCTTCAGAGCTTTCAGAAGGGCGATTCACGGGACGGCCAGAAGTCCGCCGCCGCGTTCTATCTGCTGGAGCCTGTCTTTCGCTGCTGTTGCGGCGTTGTGAACTACGCGGAGGTTGCTCCTCGTAGTAGTCATCACGTGTTGAAATTTCATCCCTGCTACCCCGAATCCGGGCACGTGGGCGTTCCTCCTCGTCTTCATAAGGCAATGGATCTAAGTCTGCATCCATTTCAGCTTGATACTTTCTGCGATCGTTGTACGAATAGTTTCTGCTTACCTCTCGCTCATCGTCCACAATTGGAGTGTTGCGCTTTGCTTGCTGGGTAGCTATACTCCGCAGACGAATACTTTCAACTGCAAAAAACACAGTTGTGCCAACTAAAAGCAATTGACCAAATTGTAGAATCGGGTCAAGCCGCCATCCTTGAAACACGAGAATGAAGCCGCAAAGCAAGCCGACTGCTGCAAAAAAGATATCTTGATCTCGTGACAATTCTGGGCGCACAGTGCGGAGAAAATACAGTGCTGCCCCAGCCACAGCCAGGAAAATTCCTAGAATACTGGCTGAATTTGCCCCAAAATTTACCTGAGCCAGAAAACTGGCTGAGTTCAGCCCAAAATTTATCATTGCTGTTTTCCCAATATCAAATCTATGTTAGCGAGTCACAATTAAAATCACTACTCTAATTAGTCACAATATGTTGAAGCTTCAAAGCCTCTGGCAAAGAAGCTCTGAAGCTATTCACCGAAAAGTAAAAACACCTATGTTTGTCATCTACAACTGCCACCAGCCGCAGTTTATGCTGCTTTTGGTGAAATAAATGTAGATAGCTGACAGACAATCGATTGTGAGAGTTGAATTAACTCTCATCAGCATTATGAACGCTGTATTTTATCTTTTTGGCTAATGAAAATCAGACCAACTGTAACGGGTATTACAACAATTGCTGTACCCCATAGCAGACTCCAAAGAAAATTTGCTAAAGAAGGCGTCATACTTCTCAACCTTTTTTTACACACTTCATCCTAATTTTAATAGTGTATTACTTTCTTGAGAAGC
>NZ_JABXKI010000069.1 GCF_017115095.1 Nostoc sp. NMS4
CTTGCGTCTGATTTCATCACTGAAAGTCGAATCAAAATAAATCGTATTCACTTCTCCCCCCATCTGCTATAACAAAATTTGAAAAGTGTTCAAATTCTGATTTTCCCTGCTTCTGCCTGATACTAATCCTACATTCACTCAAAAACTACATACTTTTTAAACTGCTCTTAAAACCCTTGCATCACGTATGCGTTACAATTTTTTTCGATTCAAATAAACTCCAATCTCTATCTTTTTCCGAAATTTCAGTCACAGGTAGAGGCCATTCAATACCAAAAGCTGGGTCATCGTAACGATACCCAATAGCATATTCTGGTGCATAAAAGTCACCCATTTGATACATCACTTCGGTTTCATCGCTCAGAGTTTGAAACCCGTGGGCACACCTATCTGGGATATAGAGAGCAAGGTGATTTTCCGCAGTTAACTCTATACCAATATGAGATAAATAACTAGGAGATTCTGGACGCAAATCGATTATTACATCATAAATAGCTCCTCTGATACAACGCACCAATTTTGTTTCCTCAGAAGGAGGCATTTGATAATGCATACCCCGCAACGTTCCTTTTTTATAGTTAAAAGATAAATTGCATTGGGCAATAGTAGGTTTCAAACCACGATCTTGAAATTCCTGAATACAAAAACTCCGAGCAAAAAAGCCCCGAGGATCTTGATGTAACTCTAAATCAATAATAAATGCTTCTTTTATTTTAGTTTCAGTGAAGATCATAAATTTGCAAAATTGAGAGAAAATTCCAACTCTAATTTGTTAGAAAAATATTTTCCGGCAGTAAAATGCTTCAGCATATTTACTTGGTGAATTTGATTCAATCCCGCGAATTCTGAGAATGGAACGAAAAGTCTCTTCTGTGAACCACTGCTTATTATTCTGGGTAGGAAACGCATCTAAAATATATTGAATTTTTCGGCGGCAGAGTGTTTCATTTAAATGGACAAAGAAATTAGGAATACCCAAATCACCATCGTATTTGGGTATTTCATATTCTAAAATTAAATGATTTCTAAAGGTATTCCAAGTAAACTCAGAAATTAAGCGGTGATCTTGGTGGCGATCGTCTCGGTGATGAGTAAAGATTATATCTGGTGAGAATTCTTGCTTCAACTGTTCAAAGCATTCCTTCACCTCTATCCCTTGAAAAGGTAGAAAGCCATCTCGAAAATCTTTAATGATAATTTTCTTGACCGGGATTTCTTTTAAGAAGAGACTAGCACTTGTTGTTGCTTCCTTTGCTCTTTGCTCATTGGAACTAAAGACAACCCAATAGATAACAACATCTTGGTAATTCTCTATTAGCTTTAAGATTGTGCCTCCACAACCAATCTCTATATCATCACAATGAGAACCTAGACAAAGAATTTTGTACTCAGATTCTTCTGTCTTATTCAAGGTAAGTTGAATCATATAATATGGCTGACTTCTAGTTGTTCATCTCCCCATACTTCCCAGGGTCTTTCACCTTGAGCATACATATCATCTAGTTGTTGCTTCTCTTTAAACGTATCCATTACCCCGAAAAAGCCAGTGTATTTATACGCAAAAAGTTCTTTTTTGGCAATCAGTCTTTGAAAAGGTTCAAGAACAAGTTCTTCGCCACGATTGATATAGTTAAAAATCTCTTTTTTAAAGATGAAATAGCCTCCATTAATCCAAATATCACGTTGTTTGACATCTTTGATATCTTTCACCACGCCATCGTCATTCATGTCAACTAGGTGAAAACTTTGGCTTGGTCTGACACACAAAAAACTACCAATTTTATCACGCTGATAAAAATGATTAATATACGTTGGTAGATGCAAGTCTGTCAACCCATCACTATAGTTAGCTAAAAATACTTCTTCTCCTTCTAAATACTTTTCTACTGCCTTGAATCTTTGTCCAATATTGGCAGTTAACCCTGTATCTACGAAGGTGATATTCCAATCTTGAATATCCCGATTAAACAACTGGATTTTGCTCCCATTAGAAAGGCTAAAGTTATTAGAAAGCCATTCATTGTAATTTAAAAAATAGCTTTTAATTAGGTCAGCCTTGTAACCAAGACATAAGATAAAATCTTTGTGTCCATAGTGAGCATAGTATTTCATCACATGCCATAATATTGGTCTGTAACCAATATTCACCATTGGCTTAGGAATGCTTTCTGAATACTCTCTCATTCTCGTTCCCAAACCACCACAAAATAAAACTACTTTCATGATACTTCCCTCGTTTTGATGATAAAAATATTAAACTTAAACACTTAAGAGTAAACATTAACTTCAGGAATTGGGACAACAAATTGACCTCCCCAATCCCGAATGTAAGCCATTTGTGTCATAATTTCATTTTTCAGATTCCAGGGCAAAATTAGTATATAGTCAGGTTTTGTTTCGGCAATTTTGTCTGGATGAAAAATCGGAATATGAGTTCCTGGTAAAAATTGACCCTGTTTGTAGGGGTTACGGTCTACTGTATAGTCAAGAAAATCTGTGCGGATACCACAATAGTTTAAGAGAGTATTTCCCTTACCTGGAGCGCCGTAACCAACAATCGTTTTTCCCTCCCGCTTAACTTTTATTAAGAAATCTAATAACTTGCGTTTAGTTTCTTTAACTTGTTCGCCAAAGGAAAAATAGTATTCTAATTGCGTAAAACCAGCCGCTTCTTCTCTACTTTTCAATTCTGATACTTGGTGGCTAACGGGTTTAGAAGAGTCTTCGTTGTGGCGGGCATAGATTCTTAAAGAACCACCATGAGTAGTTAATTCTTCTACATCAAAAATTGTCAACCCGTGAGTAGCAAAAATCTTTTCTACGGTCAGAAAGGAAAAATAAGAGAAATGTTCATGGTAAATAGTATCAAACTGATTTTCCTCAATTAACCGCATCAGGTGGGGAAATTCCATCGTAATTACACCATGCGGTTTGAGGATAATTTTCATTCCTTTGACAAAATCATTCAGGTATGGTGTGTGAGCCAGGACATTATTACCTAGTAATAAATCTGCCTGTTTGCCCTTAGCAACCTGTTCTTTTGCTGTCTCCTGCCCAAAAAATTTCACAACTGTAGGAATACCTTTTTTAATTGCTACCTCAGCAACATTTGCTGCTGGCTCTATTCCCAGCGCTGGAATGCTTTTGGCAACAAAATATTGCAGTAAGTAACCATCATTGCTAGCAATTTCTATTACCTGACTTTCCTGGTTTAATTGGAAACGTTCTACTACCAAATCAACGTAGTTCTTGGCGTGTTGTAACCAGCTATCAGAGTAGGATGAGAAATAGGCATAGTCGCTAAAAATATTTTCTGGGCTAATGTATTCTTGGAGTTGAACTAAAAAACACTCCTCGCAAACATAGACATGGAGAGGATAAAATGGCTCTACTTCATTGAGTTGTTTGAGGCTACGATAACTTTCACAGGGAGGAGACATACCTAAATCTACGAAGGTATGGTGTAACCCTGTTCCACAGAACATACAGTTACCAGTTGTTGGTTGATTATTTGTTGGTTTTAGTAAATTCATAATTTATATTTTTTATTTAAACAGTTTGCCAGAAGAAATCCCGATCGATTTGCTGAGTCCGAATGAGATACTCCAGTTGTTTCAGCCGAGTAAACCCTCTAGATTCAAATGTTTCTCTATCCATATCAATTTGCTGGAAGACATTATGGAGTTGTTGGGCACCGCGCTGGGCATCCCATTCACATTTGAATCCTGGTAAATTTTCGTTGATTTTATTAAATAAAACCCGATAGCTGCGGTTGTCAGGATCGTGTTTACCAAAGCTCAATTGACAATCTGTAAAAACATCTGCGACTATTTGAGCAATTTGTTTGACTTGATAGTTGCTATTTGTATCGCCGACATTGAAAATTTGGTTGTGAATTAGATCACGCGGAGCTTCTAAGGTGCAGATAATTGCTTTGCAGATATCTAATAGATGCACTAGAGGTCGCCAAGGTGTACCGTCGCTGTTCATTTTAATTTCTTTAATTGTCCATGCCCAACCTGCTAAATTGTTTAAGACAATATCAAAGCGCATTCTGGGAGAGGCTCCATAGGCTGTGGCATTTCGGAGAAAGGTGGGGGAAAAGCTATCATCAGCAAGGAGTTTCACATCTTGTTCAACAAGTGCTTTGCATTTAGCATAAGCTGTTTGGGGATTGATGGTAGACTCTTCGCTAACGTAGTCTTCAGTGGCAAAACCATAGACACTGCATGATGAAGTGTAGACAAAGCGTTGGATTCCGGCTGCTTTTGCCAATTTCGCTAAATGTATTGAGCCTTTGTGGTTGATGTCGTAGGTGATATCAGGGGCTAACTGACCTAAAGGGTCGTTGGAGAGTTCTGCCATGTGAACTACTGCTTCCACGCCTTGCAGGTCTTCTATTGTAATGTGGCGGATGTCTTTGTTGAGGGTTTTGGCAGTTACCTTGGTGCCGTTATATAGCCAACCTACTTTATAAAAGCCAGTATCCAAACCAATAACTTCATGACCTTGTTGGATTAAGAGGGGAGCTAATAATGAGCCAATATAACCTTCAGTTCCAGTTACAAGTACTTTCATATCCTATAGTGCGATCGCAATTTGTGGTGGTTTTAATTCAGTCGGAGTATTGACTGGAATATTTTCTTCAGGAATAGCAAGCAACTTGGCTGCAATTTCATCTCTGAGGGGAGCTGCTTCATCTTTAGTCAACCAAGCGAATAATTTTGCGATTGCTTGTGGAGAACGATCCATTTTGAGGATTTCTTGGAGTACAAACAAAGCCCCGGTGATATTGCCCACCTGGAGAGGAATTGCTGCTAGTCCTAGACAATAATTGAAATTGTGGCTGCGAGATTTGGCGGTAATCTGTGCGCGATGCTCAATGGGAAGATAGGTATCAGAAACCTCAATTGCACGGCGAATCGCTTCTGCCATTGTTCCAGAACGTAAGCTTTCAGTTGTGAGTCTATTAGTTTCAGAATAAAGGCGGTAACAAGCTAAAATACCTGGTTCATACCACCAATCGTAAAAAGAAGCAAAACGTTTAAAAATCTCCCAGTCACAAATTGGGGGAAATTCCGGGTAAAATCCCCCTAAGCGTTCATAAGTTGTCCGCCGAACCACCATTGCAGGAACCATCAGTAGACCGCATACACCAATTTGTAGCACCCAATCCTGCATGATCCCCCTGTGTTCTCCATACAATGAAACTATTTCCCCCTCTGCCCTCGTTTCTCCTTTTTCGTTAATATATTCAAAACCCGTACAAGCAACCCCAACGGAATCTGGGCAAGTTGCTAGACTCTGCTGGAGGCGTTCATAAAAGCCTGGATTTACACGGTCATCATCGTGGAGGAGATGCACCCACTGACCGCGACTCAGGGAAATCCCGGTGTTAAAATTTCTGACTTCACCAATATTTTGCTGATTGCGGTAGTAGCGGATTATTCCTCCCCCAATACTGTTTACTAGATCGAACAAGGGTAGCTTACTGGCATTATCCATCACCAGAATTTCCATCTGCTCTGCTCCTGACCATTGCACCAAGACGCTAGCCAGAGATTCAAGCAGATAATCGGTGCGGTTATATACTGGAATCACCACACTCCAAAATGGTCGGGGTTTCTCTGGGTTTGCGATCGGTGGAATCGCTGGAAACTGATAATCGCCGACATTAACTTCGCCTTGGGGAATAAGCGGAGTCACAATTATTTCTTGGCTGGTTCCTGCATTTTGGTAAGCAGTGACCGCTTTGGCGTAGTGGGGATTGAGTAAAGTTAATCCCTGACGATACACAGAAATCGCCTCTGCAATCTTGTTTTGAGCTTGGTAAATCTGAGCCAAGCGGGTATAGATTTTCCAGTTTTGGGGATTGAGTTTTAAGGCTTGGTGATAGGATGCGATCGCCTCTTCCCATTCCTGTTGTTTTTGCAGGGCACTACCTAAGTTATAATGAGCATCGAGCAAATCTGGCTGGAGAGCGATCGCTTGTCGATAGTATAAAATCGCTGTCTGTATATCGTTTACTTTTTGACGACCAAGGCCTAAGTGATTGTTTAATTTTGCATAGTGAGCTTGTTGTTGGGGCGAAAGCTTGCCTTGGGTATTGAGAATGTTACCCAAGTTTACTTCGGCTTCTGGGCAGTTGGGCTGCAACTCTAGCGCTTTTTGATAAGAGACAACTGCCTCATCTAACTTGCCTTGTTGTTCTAGGGTGTAGCCGAGGTTGTTGTGTATGGCTACTAGCTTTGGCTGTAGGGCTAAGGCTTGGCGGTAAGCTATCTCTGCTGCTGATAATTCACCTTGAGCTTGATGCAAATTGCCTAAACTAAACCAAGCTTTAACTAACTCTGGCTGCACCTCAATAACTGCACTAAACAACTTTTTCGCTGCTTGGGGCTGACCTGTTTGCTGCATTAGCAAGGCTAATCTGTATAAAGCCTCTGGATGGTCAGGCTGTGCTTCTAGAACTTGACGATAACCCTGTTCAGCTTGTTCTAGACGATTGGCTTGATGTTGTTGAACAGCAAGTTGGAGTGCTTCAGTAATGGTTTTCATATTTATTCGTGCTATATTCAATCACCACAAGCAAAATAAAGCAAAAAAAGTATTTAACTAATAAATATTTTAAACCTTTTTAATCAGTCAAATTACAGATTTTGCGATACTTTACTTCAAAGGAAGCGAGATTAATCTTGAAGTAATTTCATCCCTGAGCAAAGCTGCTTCATCATGTTGCAACCAGGTGAATAAGTGTGCCACTGCACCAGAAGAACTATCAATTTTCAGAGCCTCTTGAACCATACGAAGCGCCCCTTCAAGTTTATCAAGCTGCAAAGGAATCTGAGCTTGTGATAAAAAATAGTTAAAGTGATAGCTACGAGATTTTGCTGTAATTTCTACAGGAATATAATCTTCGGAAATCTCAATCGCACGTCTTAGGCATGTACCCTGAGAACCAGATAATACAGATTCGGTTGTAATACTGTGAGTGTGGTGACGGTAACGAGCTAAGATTTCCGGTTCATACCACCAATCATAAAAAGCGGTAATGCGCTTATAAAATTCCCAGTCTCCGGTATAATTTAACTCAGAAAGATATCCCCCCAAGTGTTCATAGGTTGAACGACGGACAACCACTGCGGGCATATTTAAAGGATTTACTAACCCAATCATTTGGATAAAATTTTCAGCAATTCCTCTGTTGTTTCCATAAATTTGTTGAGAGAAGACCACCTTTCCCTGCTCGTTAACGTTTTCATAGCCTGTAAAAGCGGCTCCAATAGATGGCGGACATGTTTCTAAAGACTGTCTGAGGCGAGCATAAAAACCTGGAAGAACATAATCATCATCGTGAAGTAAATGAATCCACTGCCCTTGGCTGATGGTGATTGCGGTATTAAAATTCTGATATGCTCCCCTGTTTTGGCTATTGCGATAGTAGCGGATGATTCCCTGACCAATTTCATCGACTAAATCTTTCAGAGAAACAGGACTGGCATCATCAACAACGACAATTTCCATCTCCTCTTCTCCAGACCATTGCCTCAGAACACTCACCAAACATTCAAATAGGTAATTAGTCCGGTTATTTGTGCTGTAAATTGGGAGTACAACGCTCCAAAAAGGTCGTTTTTCTTTATCAGCTGCGACTGGCGGAATTGCTAGGAACCTATGCTTCCCTAAAATTACTTCCCCTTGGGAAATTGGGGGTGTAAATGATATTTGTTGAGAAATTTCAGCCTTTTTGTCGGTTGCTAATGCTTTGGCATAGTGGGGATTAATCAGCTTTAACCCTTGTTGATAGGCAGAAACTGCTTTCTGGAATTGGTTTTGCTGTTGGTAAATTTTGCCTAAGTTGAGGTAAGTTTCTCCATCGTTGGGATTAAGTTCCAAGAGTTTTTCATAGGATGCGATCGCCTCTTCAAATTTCCCTTGTTCTTGCAGCGCCAAACCCAGGTTATAATGAGCTTCTAGCAAATCTGGCTGGAGTGCGATCGCTTGCTTGTAACAAGTAACAGCATTTTCCAAATCAAGAGCTTTTTTCCGGGCAACACCCAATTTATTATTCAATTGTGCATAGTGCATTTGTTGATTGACCGAGAGCTTACCTTGAGCGTGTAACGCATTGCCCAAACTAGCCTCTGCTTCTATAAAGTCTGGCTTTAACTCTAGAGCTTTTTGATAATAGTTAATTGCTTCTTCAAATAATCCTTGTTGTTGCAGAGCATAGCCCAAGTTGTTGTAAATTGGCAGTGAGTTAGGAAATAAAACTAAAGCTTGCCGATAAGCTTTCTCTGCTTCCGAAAACTGTTTCTGTGCTAAATACAAATTACCTAAACTAAACCAAGCCTTAACAGAATCTGGTTGAACTTGCGAAGCCGCACTTAGCCACTGTTCAGCAGTTTGGTATTGTCCCATCTGCTGTGCCAACATTCCTAAACCATATAAAGCTTCGGGGTTGTCCTTTTCTTTTTCCAGGACTTGAATATATAGCAGTTGTGCTTCTACTAAACGATTGTTTCGTTGTCGTTGAACTGCTAGTTGGAGGATTTCAGCTACTTGTGTTTTATTTAGCGATTCAGCTTCACCCTTTTGACCTGACTGATGCTTCTGCACCGCAATTTGAATCAGAGATTTAACTTTAGATTCGGAAATAATTGTAGTATCCATAAATTAATTTTATATCAGATTATTAGAAATAAGTATAGCTTTAGAAGATAGATGACAACTATCAATAAAATAAATATTTATACCTGTTATTACCTGTTAATAAAACAGGGCTATTTCATTAGAGAAGGGAGAGATTTTGTCAACAGTATTTACGAGAAATTCATCTTAAATTAGGAATCCAAAAATTACCAACTCAAGTAAATTTCAGTGCGTACACCAGAGGGGTTACTGTTGGCAAAGTCTCTCCCAGAAAAGCTATCGACATTTTCTTGTCTAATCAGATTTTTTACTCACCTGATTGTTTTGACTGAGATGCTTGTAAATCAGAGTCTTTTAGAGAATGAAACAGCTCTGCTCTTTAAGGTAGGAATCATCCAGAATCAGAGTCGTTTTTCTGGAGAGGCAATTAGCCTGAAGCAAATTATATTACCGAGCTGAGATCGCTGGCACTCACCCCGGAAAATAGTATGCTTTGTTGAGGAGTATTAGAGAAAAAACCATTAGAGAAAGAAGAAGAACCTAAGGTGAGGAGAGCGCCATCTTTGGTATCTGTTACATTACCTCGATTTCCCCAGCCCTGTAATACAAGCTCATCAACACCAACTTTGAAATCTTGAATCACATCAAAGTCTTTTTGGAAAAAAGTATCGCTACGCTTGAAAGTAAATGTGTCATTACCATCGCCACCAACCAAGACATCATTACCACTACCACCATAGAGAACATCATTACCTAAACCGCCATAGAGTGTATCATTGCCATTACCACCATTTAGGGTATCATCACCTTGGCCAGCATCGAGGACATCATTACCTCCGTATCCAGATAGCTGATCATCCCCCAAACTGGCATAAAGTTTGTCCGCTCCGTTAGTTCCCGTCAGATTATCGTTCCGAATCGTGCCATAGATAACATCTCTACCCAGGTTGCCGATTAAGGTGTCTCCTGCCAATTCAACAGAACTAGTATTAATTTTGACTATAGTTAGGTTGGTATCGCGTTTAAAATTGCGATCATAAGTCCCAACAGCACTACCATTCAGGAAGTCACTACCATTGTTGCCATCAATATCAGAGCTTTTATTGCGATCGTCAATCGTAACATTGCGACTACGACCAAAGGTTAGATCAGCGATTTGATCGGAGGAGATCAATTTACCCTGGATGCCAAAATAATCTAAAACTCTGGCCTTGTTAGGATTTGTGGTGTCTAACACTAAAAAAGTTGTTGTAGACAGAGCCTTGTTATACTCAACGTCAGGATTTTCAATTTCTTTAGCTGCCAGTTGTAGATTGGCTGAAAAATCAAAAGAGAAATCTTCATTACGTCCAACCGTAAAACTAGCAAGTACCTTTGCTTCGCTATTGGAAGTACCTTGAAACTGACCATCTAATCCAACGACAGCAGCCTGAGTGAAAAGTGATGAAAAAGTTGGGTCAAAACTTGCTTGAGCGTCAGCAATAGCAGCAGCCACACCACCTTGAACTAATGCGTCCGTCTGGGTAGAAGTTAAAACTCCTGAAGCACCTTCACTATAGTTGGAAAAAGTAGCATCCCCTTGAGCGGTAACAAAATTAGGACTAGGATCTGGCTTGGGATCGGGTCTGTTATTGAGATTAGGTCTACCATTGAACTGAAGTAAGCTTTGAGATGTCTGTCTTAGACTTGCTCTTGATGCCATGAAAACCTCGTGTTGATTATGTTAGTTAACAAATTTGCACGTAAATATTCGGAGAGTAGTTCTCTCCTAATTTACGAGCTAAATCTCTCGACAGCCCTGTAAAACTGTCAGCTTTTATCCAGGAGTTGCTTTGCTTTTAACAGCACTTTTAAATAGCCTAATTGACTATTCCAAGCTGAACGTGGAAGCAAGGGGATTTTCTCTAATTCTGGAGATGCTGATAACTTAAGGTCAGTTTTGTTTTCTGAAATTGGGGTAATTTCTGAATTTTCTGCCATGATTTATTATCTCACGAAAGAGTAATAAAATTCGGGTTCTTGTTGCCAACTTTCTGACCACTGAATGCTGTCAGCAGTAAAATGTAATTGGTCGTTTGCCGGACAGAGAGTATCTATAGGCTCGACAATTAACTCAAATTCACCATTATCAAATGGCAAACCTTGTGCCTTGACTTTGGGAACTACACGCTCTCTCATGCCTTGTTTTGCATGAGTCAGAGCGCGATGATGACAGTAAGGATTATTACCTCTCTTATTAAAGAAAACATGGGCAGTCCAGCTGCAACCCCCACGACAAAGTTCAGCATATTCGCAGGTTTTACAGAAACCCCACAGGTGTTTTGTCCCTTCAGGTGTTCCTGCTCCTAGATTGAAGCGTAGTTCTTCTGCACCCTCGATAATATCATGCAAGGTATGTTCTCGAATATTACCACCTGTATAGGCGGTAGTCGGTAGTGAGGGACAACCTTTAATTGCTCCGTCAGCTTCAATTCCTAAAGTGGAGAGTCCTGCACCGCAACCTTGCCAAAATGAGAATTCATGCTCCTTTCCCCGTCCCCGCAACAGTCGTTCGTAAGGGCCGTAGTAACCAATGTTATTTCCCGCCTGAAGTTGAACGCCTTCTTGGTAAGCACGACGCGCTACACGGGCTAGCATGGGATAGATATCTAACAGTTCATGGGGTTGCAGGAGGATATCTGCGTTATCGGCTGCATTCCCCATTGGTACAGTTAGCTGAACTTGCCAAGCACTGGCCCCTGCATCACGAATGCACTCATAGATGTAGGGAAACTCTGGCGCTGAGAGGCGGTTAATTTGGGTGTTGCAACCAAAGGTAATACCCACTTCTCGGAGATGACTCATGGTTTTAAATGCATATTTCCAAGAGCCTTTTTTCCCCCGCAGACGGTCGTGAGTTGCTTCCAAACCATCAATCGAAACAGAGACAGTACGAATTCCCGCTTCCTTCATTTTTTGGGCGGTTTCTAACGAAATGCCATAACCGCCCGTAGTCATACCACATAACATTCCCGCCTCATTTATAGCTTTGGCAATTTCTAGCCAGTCTGGACGCAGAAATGCTTCACCACCAATGAGAGTAACTTCTTTAATCCCAACTTCTGCCATCTGCTTGACGAGATCCAAAGCTTCCTCTGAGGAAAGCTCGTTGGTGCGCTCATGTCCTGCACGGGAACCACAGTGACTACAAGCGAGATTGCACTTTAAAGTAATTTCCCAAACTGCGTAGCTTTTGCGGTGATATGTCATAGGTTAACTCTCAATCTCAACCCTCAAAATAAACTAACGCATTCTATTTTTTCATTGTTTTATCGGGTTATTGTACTTCTGTTGGGCTGACTACTCCATATAAAGTTTGTACAGGTGGAACTGTTGCTTTGCAAGGAGCTGGCCATGGCTTAGGATGTGGTTTAGGAATCCATTGACATTTTGGTGGTTTTCCACATTCTGCGGGAGGTTCGGGAGGTTGGGCGACAACACCATACAATGGTTGAGCGACTTGTTCAGTGTTGTTTGTCAGTCCGCCAAAGGCTCCCACTAATTCCTCTTCACTAAGGTCGTCAAACTGACCTAATTCTTTTAATTCCAATATTTTAATGGAGGCTGTTTCAAATTCTTCTTGAGAAAAGTTATAGCCGCTTTCTGCCATTAATTTGGCGACTTTCTCGCTTTGATCGCTCATTAATTGAGTGTAAAAAGCTTCGTCTTTGACTATTCGGATGATGAACTCTTTAACTTTCTCGAAAATTGTTAGTGACATAATTTTTCCTCTGTTGTTATGGTGATTAGATTTTTTCTTGACATATTGAAATTTTTCTCAGAGAAAACTTTAAATGTGTCAGGAAGTGCGATCGCAACTGAACGTAAATTCAAGAACCTAAAATTTGAAATCTGACAAAACGGCGATCGCATGATATAACCTGTTTAGTTAAATTGTGTAACTTCTTGGTGCTGGGTTTGGTAAATCTCTCCTAATTTGATATTGGCTTGTTGGTATTGGGGATTGAACTCCAAAGCTTTTTGATAGCAAGGGATAGCCTCTTCTAACTCCCCTTGTTCTTGCAGTATCACCCCCAAGTTATAATGGGCTTCTACCAAATCTGGCTGTAGTGCGATCGCAGATCGATAGTAAATAACAGCAGTTTGCCAATCAGCTGCTTGTTGGCGGGCAATGCCCAACTTATAATTCAATTCAGCATAATAGGCTTGTTTCTCTGTCGAAAGCTTCCCTTGAGCAAAAAGCGCATTCCCTAAATTTATTTCTGCTTCTATGCAGTTGGGCTGAAATTCCAGAGCTTTTTGATAAGATGCGATCGCTTCTTCCCACTTACCTTGTTGTTGCAAGGTGTAGCCCAAATTGTTGTAAATTGTCGCTGCATCAGGTCGCAAAGTGATAGCATTTTTGTAAGCTACTTCAGCTTCTGGTAACTGTCCTTGTCCTTGCAGCAAGTTACCTAAACTAAACCAAATTTTCACAGAGTTAGGCTGAACTTGTGAAGCTGCACTCAAATACTTCTGGGCTTCTGGCAAAGCACCTTTCTGCTGTGCTAGCATCCCTAAACCGTATAATGCTTCTGAATAATCCGGCTGTTTTTCTATCACCTGACGATATAGCTGTTCGGCTGCATCTAGGCGATTAGCTCGATGCTCTTGAAGCGCAAGTTGAAATAGTTCAGCAACCTCTTGGACGTTAAATTTTCTTGGTTTATTAACCAGTTGTAAAATAAAATCTTCCAGCGCTCGCACTGGCTTTAAATCGCCATATAGTTTGTGTTTATTTTCTGCGACTTGCTGAGAAATATATTGCCGATATTTAGCATCTTTCCCCAGACGGATGGCAATTTGGACGTATTCTGCTTTATTTGAAGCGATCGTCTCTTCTATACCCATCATCTTCAAAATTGCCAGAGAATGCCTTCCCCGCATCAGTTCTCCTGGTAAAGTGACAATCGGAATATTATGAGCAATAGATTCGAGTGTAGAGTTACATCCAGACCAACCAATACTATCTAAAAAGACATCTGCTAAAGCTGTAGTCCCAGCAAACTTGCTGCTATTGAGGGAAGGCAAAAATAAACAGTGATTTTGATAATCCAACCCTAATATTGCAAAAGCATGGTTTAAGCGCTGGCGGAATACTTCTGTAAGCTCTTCACTTGGGTTTTTAATAAACACAAATTTAGAATTCCCTAACTCCTTAGCAATAGAGGGGAAAACATCATCATGATTGGGCAAATATTTATATAATGACTGACAACACCAGAATAAGATATCATCTTCTTTTAAACCTATATCTGGTTTCTTAATTTCTTCGGGTTGAATTGCTAAAGGTATGTAATGAATAGATAGATTTGGTAATCTAACTAACTTTTCTGTATAATGTTCTTGAGCATTTTCTGGTTCCATTAAGTCACTGCTCAAGTAATAGTCAATTGTTGGCAGTCCACTAGTCTCAGGGTGTCCCCAAGATGTCATTTGAATTGGTGCTAATCTCAGACAACCCAGTTTTACTGTCATTAAGTCCATGCCAAATTCTGGGAAAATCAGGATATGTAATTTATCTTTTGTTATTACCTCATACCATTCTTCAACTGAGCGAACACCTTGGACAAACTTATCAAAACTCTTGTTGGCAATGATGGTTGAAGAATCTGTTTTGACAGCAGTGTGATAACCAAATACTTCAAATTCGCTCCGGTCTAGATTTTCTACCCAACCTTTAATCGGGATTTTCCAATTAGAATGGCTAGAGAAAAACCCAGAGACAATACCAACGCGAACCTTTTGATTTTGATCTAATTTTGGTAGAACAATCGGCTGGCGATCTTGGGAATAGCGACTCGACATGATCTGGAAAATCATTTCCCCATAAGTTCGCTGTAAATCTCGGTCATTTAAGCCTTGATATGCCAAATAAAAAGGCTGAAATGTTCCCACAGCTTCAGATGCTTTTGCTCGTTCTTCCTGATTAGCTAATTCATAATATTTAGCTAAATTTTGCAACTTCTGTTGATACTGATTCCGTCTGAAGGCAATTTCATCAACACTAGAATAGATAATTGGCAGTTGACTGATACAAGCACCAAATTTAGCCATATCATAGTTTGGTGTTATCTTTACGGCTTGTTCAAATGCCTGTCCTGCTGCTTCTATTTTGTTAGCAATTATCAATACTGCTCCTAAGTTGCAATGGATGTAATCAAGATCCGGTCGAAGTTTAAGAGCTTTTTGATAGGATTCTATGGCAGCATCAATTCTATTTTGTATCTTAAAAATATTTCCCAAGTTGTTATAGCTGGCTGCAAAATCAGGTAGAATACTTAAAGCTTTTTCATAAGCTTCTATTGCTTGCTCAAAGTTCCCTTTTTGCTGGAAAAAATATCCTAAGTTGTGATAGGCATAGGCATAATCGGGGTTAATTTTGAGTGCTTGTTCGTAAGACTTGAGGGCATCATTTAATCGCCCTTGTTTTTGGAGTACCTCTCCTAAATTATTATGAGCTTGTACCAAATTTGGTTGCAATGCAATAGCTTGGCGATAATATAACTCTGCAAACTTGAAATCGTCTGCTTGTTGCCGCCCTAAAGCAAATTGCTGGTTTAAGTCTGCGTAGTGGACTTGTTCTTCTGGTGACAGCTTTCCTTGAATGTGGAGAATGTTGCTGATATTGATTTGCACTTCTATGCTGTCAGGGAGAATTAAGAGTGCTTTTTCATAACAGGCGATCGCTTCTTCTAGTTTACCCTGTTGTTGCAGAGCAAACCCCAAACTGTTGTATATTGGCCCTGCTTCTGGCTGTAATTCCAGGGCTGCTTGAAAAAATTGTTCTGCATTTTGATATTTTCCCTGCTGCTGCAACAGCATACCTAATCCATATAATGCCTCTGACTGCTTGGGATTTACGTCTATAATTTGACGATAAACCTCTTCGGCCTGAATGAAGCGCTTGGCTCGTTGATATTTAGCAGCCAGTTGGAGAGCATCAAGAATTGTGGTCATGTCGCTTTGCTCCGAATTCAAAATTCAAAATTCCCATAAATTTAGGAGCTTATATCCTTTTATTTGTGGGTAATAATTTATACAGTTATTTTATTTTTATATGTGTTTAGTTCCTATATCTGCAAGGAACTCAAGTTTTTGAAACTTATAACCAAATTCCTTTAAAATCGATTAATATAATTTCTGCTTGATTGTTTACTAAACTTAGCTAAAAGGAATTTTACTCTTTTTCTATCTTTCGGAGGTTTAGGAGAAGATTACGCCCATGTAATGTTTTTCACTTATGACTATTTACCCAGAGTTTCAATTCAGGGCTGGCAAACAGCACATGCTAGTAACCTGGGTTCAGTACTAAATGTTGTAAAATTTTATTGCGAAAACAGTTTTCTTAGACCAAAAGATGTATTTTGGGTAAAAGCCGAAGGCTCAAATGAGCAAAGAGCCTTCGGCGATTTATCAATATACTAGGCTTTCGAGCCTAACTCTACTTGCAGAAGTTAATACTTTTTGTGAGTAGAGTTTAATTATTACTACTTAGTAACTAGCAGCTGCGCTTGTTGAAGAACTTGAAGAAGAGTTAGGAGTAACGGTAGCGTCAGTAGCGGTATAAGTAAAGGTGTTGTTGCCTGTTGCGCTAGCAGTTGCATCTGCAAAAGCAAAGTTTCCTTTGTTGAAATACTGACCACCAAAATAGAAGCCACCAATAACTTCTTCAGAGGTATTTTCCAAGTAGTTAAGATCAGAAATAATCATTTGAGTTTCTCCTAGAATTTGTAACTGTTGTTGGGAATCTTTTGTGCAGTCAACTTGTTTTTGTTGCCTACACAATTAATATACTTCATTTTTCAGATAAGTCAACACTTTTTTGGAAGATTTTTGATTAAAAAAACTAATGTATTCGCCTTCAATAATTATCATAGATAGTACTAATTGAACTTATAAAAATTCTCATCATAAATCTAAGCAATAATTAAAATTATTACTGCCTAGCAAGACTTATAGCGATTTAATTTAAATTTTTTAATAACGCTAAAATAGCACTTTGTAGATATATTCACAAAACACTAAAAAAGAAAAATTATTAAGTTTTTAAGCAAACAAAACCTGTATCTGCAATCTTTTTGAAGGCTAGAGACATCACCCTAAATCAGGGAGATAGTTAGCGACAAAACTATTTGAAATTTCATAAATTATTTAGTCTTGGTGAATAACATATCTGTTAATTCCTCCTGCAAACCGTCTGAGTCTATTTGAGTAACTATTTTTATAGTGCTGACTTGTTGCTTTAACCAATCAGAAAAGGATTCTTGAATGATTGTTTGGCGCAATTGTTCATCTAATTGGGGTTGAATGAGTTCTTCCACCCAAATTAAATACACTCCCTTGGGAGTCGTAATCGGTTTGAGAACTTCTGGTGGTGCAGCAGCAAATACAGCAGCTGCAATCTCTGGACGAAAATCTTTGCGGTATCGGAGTCCTTGATATCCATAAGCACGGCGGGCTTCTGGTTCTGAGATATATAGACGAGCAATGTCTGGAAAATTGATTTCGCCTTCTTCTAGGGCGTAAAAAAGCTCTAAAGCCAAGTCGCGATCCTCGAAGACGACTTCGTAGGTAACGGCGGCGATATAATCTAGCTGGTGTTCATAAAAGTGCTTTTCGAGTTGATTGGAAAATAGATGATTCGCTAACTTCCGCGAAAGAACCTTGTTGTAAACTAATTCATCAAACTCATCCACAGACAGGTGGTGTTTTTCTAGCCATGCCCAGGTATCTTTAGCTTTAACAAGCTTTTTGGCGAACCGTAAGTCATCTCCTTCTTGCTGTACTTCTTCTGGTGTGACTGTAATTCCTGCCGCTTGAGCTGCTTCGGCGATAATGCTTTGCGATGCGATCGCTTCCACAACATCAGGTATCTGACAGGAGAGTTTCAGACTGTGAATGATATCTGAAATGGAAATGTTGAGATTGTGGGGCATAACACGATATCTCCAATAATTAAGGGGATTGGGCATCCCTTCCGCTCTGCTCAGGGCAAGTGTGCATGAGGCATTGATTATTCCTCCACTCTCCCTTGTCCTATTTCCTAAATTTCAGTGCAATTAGTTTAACTACATCTCTAAACCTCCCTTTTTCAGTTTTTTGAACGGATCTAAAACAAAGTCAATTACTCGCCGTTGACGAATGATGACTTCAGCATTTGCTGTCTGACCGGCACCTAATAGAATACGTTTGTTGCCACTTTGGACATACTGACGGTCTAAGGTGATTTCTAATTCATAAGTTTCGACATTTCCTTGGGGTGTTTGGCTAACTTTCGAGTCAGGCGAAATCCAAGTAAGTTTCCCTGGCAGGATGCCATACTCTTGGAAAGGATAGGCATCAAACTTGACTTTTACGGGCATTCCTACCTTCAAGAAACCGCTATCCTGATTAGGTATATTTGCTCTAAGTACAAACTCTGCTTGCTTGGGTGCAATTTGGGCAATCCTTTGACCGACTTGTACTACTGCTCCTGGCTTAGTAGTGGGTAATTCAAAAATCACCCCACCAATCGGCGATCGCACCACCCTCTGCTGAATTTGCAACCTTGTAGATATAAGCTGGCTTTTAGTCTGAGCGATGTCTGATTGCGTTGCTGTTATTTGTGCCTGTATATCTTTTAGCTGCTCCTGATTTTTCATTACAGCCAGTTCGCCGGCTTGCATGGCACTTTTAGAGCTACTTTGTTCTTCTTGCAATCGGAGTTTTGCTTGTTTGATATCAGACTCCAAGGTTTTGATAGTTACCTGATAATTATTTAGCTCTTGGGCTAAACGCAATTGAGCTTGTTTAATATCTGATAGCGACTTCTTATAAAGTCGTTTGCTTTGTTGCTCTTGTTTTTTGATGTCATCAAATTGGGTTGGAGAAACTGCGCCACTTTCAATGAGTGTGGTAAACCGTTTAACGTTCCCAGAATCTATACGCAAAAGGGCTTCAGCCGATTCCCGGTCATCTTCACTAGTGGAAATTTGCTCCTGTGCTTGCTTAACTAATGATTGTTTTTCTAACTTTTGGAGGTTATAGCTACTCTGTTTGGCATCCAGGTTTTGCTGTACCTGGTTAAGTTGAGCCATTTTTTCTAATTCTTGGGATTTATTTTGTTGTTCTAAAAGACTCGTTGACATTAGGAGCTGATTTTTCATCATTTCCAGTTGAGATTGCCGATTTTGTAGACCTTGCAATTTGCTCTGGACTTGTTGCAGTTCTGTTTGTAGCAAACCAGAATCCAGTTCTAATAAAACCTGTCCGGCTCTAACTGTATCTCCTTCTTTGACCATAACTGCTTTGACACTCCCAGCAGCTTGAGAGTCTAATTTTTGAGTTGCGCCTTTAGGTTCAATACGCCCTCTGGCGCTACCAGTTTCATCTACTTTCGAGAGAGTTGCCCAAGGTAAGAATAGACCGGTAAAGCCGATTAGCACATATAACAAACCACGAGTCCAAATTCGAGGTAAGGCATTGAGCAATCCTTCTGTGCCGTAGTGCAAATCTTGACTGTCATTTTCTGCCTCTGTCTGCTCGTCAAACTCTACTGATTCTTTTTGCTCGGTGTAACCTTGATACTCATCTTGCTCATCTTCGGGAACTGGGGACGATCTATTGGGATTTGGCATGGTTTTATTTCCGATAACATGTAGATGGGGGATAAAGGGTAATGGGGAGTAGGGACTAGGGATGAGGGAAATGAGCGAGAAATAACCAAAGCCCAATTCCCAATCTCAACTAACTTGAGACATCTGTTGTTGATTCAGGTAGTAATAATGACCTTTTTTAGCGATTAGCTCGTCGTGGCTCCCGCTTTCTACCAAAATGCCTTGATCTAAAACCAGAATTAAGTCAGCGTTGCGGACTGTAGAGAGGCGATGGGCAATAATTACACTTGTGCGTCCTTGAAGAATTGTTTTGAGGTTATTTTGAATAATTCGTTCTGATTCCGAATCTAGGTGACTGGTGGCTTCATCAAAGAGTAATAAGCGGGGATTTCCGAGCAAAGCACGAGCGATCGCTAGGCGTTGGCGCTGTCCCCCTGAGAGCATACCGCCGCTTTCACCAATTTCGGATTCGTAACCCATTGGTAGTTTTTGAATAAATTCATCGGCTCCGGCATATTTTGCTGCTTGGATGATGTCTTCTAAAGAAGCATTTGGATAAGCGATCGCAATGTTTTCACGAACACTCCCACCAAACAAGAACGTATCTTGGTCTACAACGCCAATTTGAGAACGTAGCGATCGCATAGAAATACTGGTGATATCATTACCATCAATGAGTATTTTGCCATCTGTCGGTGGGTATAAACCCAAAATCAATTTACTGAGAGTTGTTTTTCCAGAACCACTGCGCCCCACTACTGCAACCATCTGTTCTGGCTGAATTTCAAAGCTGAGATTTTCTAATACATTGGTCTCACTTTCTGAGTGATAACGAAAGGTAACATTCTGAAAACAAATGTTACCCTTGAGCTTACTCAACGACTTCCGGGGTTTTGTTTCTAAATCTTCTTCTGGTTCCGCCTCCAACACATCATTAATGCGTTCGGTAGAAATCACGATTTCCTGCAATTCATTCCACAGCAGAGCCAGCCTCTGGAAAGGACTCAAGACGTTACCCACCAACATATTGAAAGCAACTAATTGTCCAATAGTCAGTTCGCCATTAATTACCTGGGTTGCTCCATACCACAGCAATGAAGTATTCACAAAGGTTTGGATAACGCCACTGACAATTTGTAGGCGATTGCCAATTATTTGAGCATTAAAGCTTTTTTTGATTAAATCATTCAGCAGTTCTTCCCAACGCCAACGCACTGTCTGTTCAATTGCTAATGAACGGACGGTACGAATTCCGCTTAGAGATTCTATGAGATAGCTTTGTTCTTTGGTATTTGCATTAAAAATATCTCTGGAGATGCGGCGCAAAATACTTGTGCTAGCCAGCGCCAAGATAAAAAATGGCGGTACAATACACAGCACGAATAATGCCATCCGCCAACTATAGGAAAACATCAAGGCCAGATAAACCACTAATGTCAGCATATCCAAGACAATGGAGAGTGTCTGACCAGTAAGGAAGTGCTGAATTTTCTGGTTTTCCTGGATGCGCGAGACTATATCCCCAACGTAACGCGACTCGAAATAAGCAAGGGGTAAGCGGAAGGTGTGTTTGATAAAGCCTACGAGTAAGGCGATGCTAATGCGGTTAGCAGTATGAAATAAGAGATATTGCCGTACACCGTTGACAGCAACACCAAACAACCCAAAAACAATCATTCCCAAACCAATGGCGTTTAAGGTTGGGACACTGCGTTGCACGAGTACTCTGTCGAGCAACAACTGGGTAAATACTGGCGTTACTAGCCCAAATAATTGGATTACTACCGAAGCTATAAAAATTTCTAGCAGTGTTCGATAGTGAGGTTTGATTAACTCAAAAAATTTCCAGAAGCTTCTACTTTCGTCTTTAGCATTTTTGAGTAGAGCTGTAGGTTGCAGTAACAATGCATAACCACTCCAACCTGCTTTAAATTCAGCTTTTGTTAGATTGCGTTGACCAAGAGCCGGGTCACATACAATCACCCGCTTTTTGGTAATTTCATAAACAACAATAAAGTGTTTACCTTCCCAGTGGACAATTGCAGGTAAAGGTTGTTCTGCTAATTTATCAAGAGTGGCTTTCACTGGGCGGGTGGCAAAACCCAGGTATTCTGCTGTTGCTGCCATAGCCTTTAGGGATGCACCGTTGCGGGTGACATTGGTCATATCCCGTAGACGATTGATACTAAAATGTTTGCCCCAATAGTTACCAATCATCACCAAGCAAGCAGAGCCACAATCAGCTGCACTTTGTTGGGCATAAAAAGGATAGCTCTTGGTGATGCGTTTCCACCAATGCCCCATTTGTACTTTCGGACTAGGAAAGTAAAAACGCGATTTTTTTGGCTGTTGTTGTTGTTGTTGTTGTGACTGCTTCTCTCTTTGGGGAAAAGGAATAATTTTAGATTTTGGAGATTGGAAAGTTTTTTCCCCAGTCCCCAATCCCCACTCCCCCAACTCCGGGAAGTATTCTAGGGCTGTTTGCATCTGGTCATTTTTCAGAATGTACGCAATCGTTGGTTGCGTTACTTGCCAATCTCCTTGTTTTGGTTGAGCAAAGATTGTACCTGGTGTCAAAGAATGGCCTTCAGAATGCCGCAGTTGACCTTTGTACAATAACCACAACTCTGAATCTTGGGATATTTCTGGACTTACAGAGTCAGTTTCTAACTGGTGTCGCTCAAACAGAGATAAGGCTTTGAGCATTCCAGGAACTTGTGATGTATGGCGTGGAAATTGTGATATCTGACGACATAACAACAACAAATCCCAAAGTTCTGCACGGGCGTAGAGGCGATCGCTAATGTTAGGATACTTGTTTATCAACCTTTGCAATGCTTCTTGCCGGAAATAGCCCAGTTTTAAGCTTGTCGAAGCTCTAACTACATAAGGACTAAAGTTAGCTTCGGGAAACATAGTCAATTCGCCAAAAACCGACCATGCACCAAAGGTAGTAATTAAATTCTCAGAACTATCTAACAGTCGAACTTTACCTGTAAGAATAATGTAGATACCAGGACTCGTCTGTGCAGATTGCCAGAATTGCTTTGCTAGTGGTGGCTCGACAATTTCCATTTCTGCCAAGAATTTCTCTAATTCTTGCTCTGAAAGTTTTGTACCCAAAGTGTACAAAAGTCTTTCACCCACATTTTGCTCAGAAAGCACTGGTGGCATTTTCTCATCTCCACAATAAAATTTAGTTATTAGTCTGAATCAAATTCAAATCTTCATTAAAAATATTGTTTAATCCCGTGTTTCCACCGAGGAAATTCTCAGCCTCATTAAAGTAAAGTTGGATAAGAAGAATATGGTAAAAACCATCTATCTTTTACATACAAGGTATTTTTATTTGCTGGAAAACCCACTGATTTCAGCTAGCTATTGATGCGGCAATAACCAGTGTAAATATGCCCAAGTATCGAGTTAGACCTGATGTTTCCCTACATTTAGCTTCAGCAGCAATGGCTATCTATACAAGGTATTCCACCTCTCACTCACAAACTCTCAATTTTTTTTCTAGTTTGGGATAATGTTCTGGCTGAAAATTAGCTTTCACGCTTTTGAACAATACCGGACTTGGAATAATTCTTAAAAGAATGTTTTCCGACATTCCTAACTTTTTAACAGCCTTGTCTTGACTTGAATGGTGTGACATAATTGTAGGAATTCCATTGATTCGTAAATTAGGAAAAAACGTAATCCGTTTGTAGTTGTGTGAGCAAAACCTGACAGCAAAAAGGACACAAGTACAAATCTGATTAACTTTGTAGTGTTAATCAGGAATTTACAAAATGTGCAATTAGCGCTCGACCTCTTCCCCTAGTGCTTTGTCAGTCTAGGTATAGCCTCAGTCTTGATCGTGGAACCTCGTTTCAAAAGCAGGTTTTGAGTAGGCTACAGAAAGTAGAAGACTGCAAAAACTATAAAGCACACCGTAGTTTTTGTTAAAGTAGTATTTTAGCAATTTAGCAAAACTCCACTTAAACAATATTGCTTAAGTCTGCTTAGAGATTCCAGAGTGAACCTTTTTCCAGCAGTGCCTAGTATTTTTAAAAGGGAACATCTAGCAAGTTATTTAACGTTTGTATTATACCTCCTATAGTGTAATAAATGCAAGTGATTAAAGGAGACTTGCCAACATCATATTTACATAATTAGCTTACACTCCTTAGCTTTGAACTTTGATATTTTAGGACTTTCTTAATGTATTTTTTCTGAAAAGTCACCTAATAGATGATTTTTAACAGAAAAAACATATTTCAAAACTATTTATACATTAAATCTTTAAATAGCTAGGCGGCATAATATGTTGCAAGTCATAACGGCACTTATTGTTTGCTTAAAAGGGATATTAAGTTGTTTGAATTAGCTGTGAGATAAAACACATAAATACTGTGATCTGAACACACACACTAGTCAACTACAGCAATCCTAGCATTTTTACCATGCAAGGGTATAGCAGCAGTAATACATATTACAGCTTGATACAAGTTGAGAAATAACTGTCATGTTTAAATCAGCCTAGAGTTCAAAAAATGACAATAAGTCGCAAATTCAGTCTTTTAAAACTCTAAGGTTGGGATGCGATCGAGTAAAGTAATAAATGGATAAATTTAATGGTGGTTCTAGAACCAATGCCCTGAACAAAGTGTGACACCATAAATTTGGTTAAACGTAGGAAATCATCTATAGTGGTTCTCAATCAGCAAAAATTTATGTATCAAGTCTAGTTATAACTCACCAGCAAAGGAACCGCTATAAACGCAACCAGTGTTAGCTTTGTAGCTAACAGCAATGCGGTTGCTGCATATTAGACATCTCCAAAATCTACTTGATGAGAAAATTATCCTTATATAGGTATCTTTATATTACTCTCAACAGAGAATATTTAAAACCTTGTTTCTCCGTCCAGTTAAAATCGCTAGAAAGACGCGGGAATGCGAAGATTTAATTTGAATGACGATTAGCTGAAAACAGCATTAGGGAGTTTAGCGAGTTGTCAAGGGACTTTCAACAATATAGATTATCCAATCTTGTGGGTTGCTCTGAAAAGCCCGCCCGTAATCAAAGAGGGTATTTTCAGGCTCCCCCACAAGAAGTTGAGTATTTTTTTATTTGTCAGATCCGAAGCTGTGGAGCGATCGCTAAATTCTCTGGTTGACTTGCTCGATGAAAGCAGTTTGTGTCATACTTAAAGTAATTGCTAATTACTAAATCCCGATAGATTTTAAGTAGTATTTTTAAGGCTCATTAGAAGCAACAGAGTTCGGGCAATGAAGATTGAGGATTGAAGGGAGACTGCCCTCGTGCGAAAGATTGATATTCCTGCAAACTTGAGATGGTTGCATATTGAAAAACATCTCTGGTTTAGTAGTACAGTGAATTGTGAAGGAGTATTTATGTCACAGTTGGAGCAAGTAGTGCCAGACACCTTTGTAGCCGAAAGCTTAGAAACTCTCCCCAATATTTTCGACCGAGTTGAGGCTCTGGCCAAAGATTTTGCCACCCGTGCAGGGACACACGACAGAGATGGTTCCTTTCCCTTCGAGAATTTTACAGCTTTGCATGAGGCAGGATTGCTCAACCTCACCATTCCGCGTGAATTTGGTGGTCAGGATTTGGGGTTGCAGACTATCTGTCGGGTGATTGAAGGGATAGCGCGTGGCGATGCTTCGACCGCATTAGTACTGACAATGCACTATCTTCAACATGCTCATGCAGCGCGTAGTCGTCGCTGGCATCCAGAAGTATATCAGCGCCTGTGTCGTGAATCAATCGAAGGCATTGCCCTGCTTAATGCTGCCCGTGTTGAACCAGAGTTAGGAACACCAGCGAGAGGCGGATTGCCAGCGACAATTGCCGAGCGAACAGCAGAGGGCTGGCGTTTAACAGGACATAAGCAGTACACCACCGGCAGTCCCATCCTCAGCTATTTTATTGTTTGGGCGCGGACAACTGAAGATGAACCACAAGTTGGGAATTTTCTAGTTCCGCGCGATCTGCCAGGTTTGCGAATTGTCGAAACCTGGGATCATTTGGGAATGAGGGCTACGGGTAGCCATGACCTCATTTTAGAGAATGTATTAATTCCCTTAGAGTATGCTTTAAATATCAACCCCATATCTGCTGTGCCATCTTTTGATCCACTGATTTCTAGTTGGGGCAGCTTAACAGTGAGTGCTTTGTATCTCGGTGTTGCTACTAGTGCGCGAGACTGGCTTAGTAAATATCTTTGGGAGCGATCGCCTTCTAATCTCAAAGAGCCACTGGCAACTCTACCACGCTTTCAAACTGCCGTCGGTGAGATAGAAGCACTGGTGTTTGCTAACAATAGATTGATTTATAGTTTGGCTCAAGATATTGACAAAGGCGAATATGAGCGTAACGTAGGATTACAGGCACAGGCTGTTAAATATCTCACCACAACCAACTCGATTCGGGCTGTGGAGATAGCCTTAGAACTAACAGGTAATCCTGGTTTATTAAAAAGAAATCCTTTAGAGCGTCACTACCGTGACGTTTTGTGCAGTCGTATTCATACACCGCAAAATGATGTTATTTGCCAATCTTTAGGGAAGTCAGTGCTGAAAATTAAGTGATTGGGAGTGGGGCATGGGGAGATGAGGGAGGTGAGGAAGCAGAGGAGCAGGGGAGCAGGGGGATAAATATGCCCAATGCCCAGCAATGCCCAATCCCCAATCCCCAATGCCCAATATTTAGTATCCAGCTTGCTTATCTACAACATTCCGTAAGGGCTGACCGTTTTGGTAGCGTTGAAGATTGTCGATAAATAGTTGTGCTATGCGCTCTCTTAGGCATGGCGACAAGGCTGAACAATGGGGTGTGATAAAGGCGTTCGGTAGCGACGGGTGGGCGTCTCGCCATTGGTGTCAAGTTAAGCTAGAAATGGCTTATCTGTTGGCTGCATCACCCACCTTGGAATGAATTCCAAGGCTAATAGCAAAAGTCTACTGAAGTAGACTAAAAATTTTGGGAAATATTTAGTCATCTAAAAGATGATTTTTGTTATTAGCAAGGAACTTCTCTTCTCTGCTGGACAGGGGTTTGACCTTAACTTGACACCAATGGCTTTTCGGACCATCCCGCAAATATGCAACGCCTTAATTTTTAATTGTTTAGTATCCTGCTTTTTTATCTACTACATTTCGTAACGGCTGGCCAGCTTGGTAACGCTTTAGATTGTCGATAAATAGAGCTATTGAACGCTGTTTACTCTTGGGTGAATGACCGGAAGTATGAGGTGTGATAAAGATGTTAGGAAGTGACCATAAAGGACTTTCTGGTGGTAACGGTTCGGAGTTAACTGTGTCTAATGCTGCACCTGCAATCCAACCTTCTGTGAGCGCTTTGATTAATGCCGATTCATCGATTACACCACCGCGAGCAATATTAATTAGGTAAGCATGATTTGGAAGCGATCGCAATACAGATTCATCAATAAATTCTTTAGTTTCGGGAGTTAGAGGTGTTGCAATAACTACATAATCAACTCCTGGTAGGAGTGATCGCCATTCATCAGCACCCACTACTTTATCAAAATTTGGTAGCTCTTGGGGATGACGACGACTGCCAATAATTTTTAAGCCGAAGGGTTTAGCACGGGCGGCGATTTCTTGACCGATACCACCAGCGCCAATAATTAGCAAGGTTGCATCTGTCAACTCTTGGATAGCAAAGCCTCTTTTCCAGTGACGTTCAGCCTGTAGAGCATATAATTCTGGCAGGTGTTTGGCATGAGCCAGTATATAAGTAATGACAAATTCTGCGATCGGAATTCCATGCACTCCAGCCCCATTTGTGAGAATAATATCTCTTTGCAAATAAGTTGGTGTCAGAATATGATTCACCCCTGCATTTGGTGCATGATGCCAACGCAGTGCAGGTGCTGCTTCTAGTATTTTGTGCAGCGTCGGACTTCTGGATAAAAACCAACTGAAATAAACTTCAGCATCGCTAGCATCCCCATCTAAATTTCCTTCAACATCTACTCGTACAATCTGTGTATTGGGTGGTAGATGTGGCTCAATGTCAGCAACCAAATCGAGGGGCAAAATGAGCTTCATTGTAGATTACCTCTTCTTTATTTACAAGGCTATCTCTGGAATTTGCCTATGTTTGGCAAAAAATTGAGTGCCATTTTTACTTGACACAGATTATAATAATATTTATTAATATTTCAGGACTGATTATTTAATCTGTAAACACATAAATTCTAGATCAAAATATTGGTTATTATATTTATACGCTCTTTTCTCTGTTCCATATATTTGAAATCCCAATGATAAATAAAGTGCTTTTGCTAAAACATTTATTTTAACAATATCAAGCAATAATATTTCTACCGCATTAATAGTAATAGTTTTTGCTCTTTCAATTAATTCATTCATTCAATAATAATTTACCTATACCTTTCCCCCCATATTCTTGTTTAACATACATACTACTAATATATGCTTTATGCCGGATTTTTATTCTGGATTCTTGGTTAAATGCGACTATTCCAATTAAATGTTTATCCTCAAAACATCCCAAAATAAAATTATTGTTATCTACTGGAATCCTATCCCAAAATTGTTCTATCGTCTTAATTACTTCTTCTTGATATGTTGTGCCAAATGAATCTGGATTTTTATCTAAAGCTTCTAATCTGATCTGTCTATAATCTTCTGCATCATCCTTTGTTAATTTTTTGACGATCATTAGATACTTGTGTATTATTTGTTTTCAATCAAAGCAATATAGATTATTAGGTTTTAGTCTATCTAGATCGTGAATATAGAAAAAATCACCCAGGCCAGCAGAGAGGAGAGTTGGGAGGTATTTTAATTGTTCATTAATAATTTTTTATTGCTATAAATAGCTGCTTTTTTATCTCGAAGTAGCCTATTTTACCGCAGCTACCTCAAGCATTATATTCATCAACTAACGAAAGCTAAATATCAACTACTCAACTGCAACAATTGATTAGTTGGTTGAGTAACTTCATTACTCATTACTCGCTGAAGAACTGCTTCTCTGATATTAATAAACACTTCACTACTTCGATCTCGCGGGCGTGAAAGTCTCACAGGCAAATCCATAGAAATCTGTCCTTTATCAATCACTATCACTCGGTCTGCCAACGCCACAGCCTCTTCCACATCGTGAGTAACCAAAAACGCAGTAAATCTTCGCTCTTGCCACAAGTTTTCAATCAAATGCTGCATTTCTTGGCGAGTTAGAGCGTCCAATGCTCCCAAAGGTTCATCTAGCAACAACAAACGGGGCTGACTGGCTAACGCTCTGGCCAATGATACCCGTTGCCGTTGTCCTCCAGACAAAACATAAGGCCACTCATCAGCTCTATCTTGGAGTCCGACTTTATTGAGTACCCATAAAGCTTTTTCACGCCAATTACCTTCTAAGCCCAATCCCACGTTCTGAATAACGCGCTTCCACGGCAGCAAGCGGGGGTCTTGAAACATCACTGTTACAGAGCGGCTGAGTCTATGTAGTGGTTCTCCATCTAGTAATATTCCGCCTGATGTTGCTCTATCTAATCCTGAAATCAGACGTAATAAGGTACTTTTTCCGCAACCACTTCGTCCGACAATAGCGACAAACTCACCTGCTTCAACTTCTAAATTCAGCGAGTTTAAAACAGTTTTCTTACCAAAATCTTTCGTCAAATCCAAAATACTTAGTTGTGTGCCTTGTACATTTGAACTCACTTGCAAAACCTCCTTTTCGAGAATAACTGAAATTTAATTATTTGATGAGACGTTGAAGAAAGCAAATCACACTCAAAATTAATAGAATTCAAAAGTTAAACCCAGTAACTTTCAACCTTTGATTCTGGTGAGTTTAGTATTTATGACTTTTGATAATTGGGGTTCCAAGCCAAGAATTTTGTTTCTAATCCTCTGGCGACAGCATCTGCTAATTTACCCAGCAGTGCATAGATGACAATACTCAAAACCACAACATCGGTTTGCATAAACTCACGAGCATTCATTGCCATATAACCAAGACCGGAATCTGCGGCGATCGTTTCTGCCACAATTAGTGTCAGCCACATAATGCCCAAGGAAAAACGGACACCAACGAGAATCGAAGACAAAGCTCCTGGGAAAATGATTTGCCAGAGAAGTTGTGGTGTTTTTAATCCATAAACTTTTCCCATTTCAATCAGTCCAGGATCAACACTGCGAATGCCATGAAATGTATTAAGGTATAACGGGAAAAATACCCCCATAGATACTAGAAATAATCTGGCTTGATCGCCAATACCAAACCAGAGAATCACTAAGGGAATTAATGCCAGATTAGGAATAGTACGGAGCATTTGCAAGGAACTATCCAATAACTTTTCTGCTATGCGGGAAAAGCCATTGAGTAATCCCAAACCGAACCCAATACTGCCACCAACGATAAAACCAGATATCGCCCGCCCAGCACTAATTCCTATATGTTGGAACAGTTCTCCAGTTGAGCCTAGTTTAATCGCTGTAGCAATTACCCCACTAGGAGCTGGTAAAATCCTGCTTGAAAGTAGACCAGTTCTAGAAGCAAGTTCCCAAAGAATTAATACGGTAACAGGTACAATCCAAGGAACTATTTTCTCGATTTGCGGGTTGTCTAACACCTCGCTCAGGGATATATTATTGTTGCTTTTAGTGCGTTTAAAGGTAATAGTCATGGAATTTGGGATTTTAGATTGTTCCAAAGGATGAATCTAGAAATATCGCCCAGATAATTTGTAATTTGCTCTTTAATTACAAATTGGCGTAGCTTGCTTATCACCGGAGGCGAGTATTAGAAATTACGAATTAAGAAATTACGAATTAGTCATGAGGCGCTGGTTAGTTGTTTCGCAAATTTTTCATTGCCAACGATTTCGCTAACAGTACTCAAGGCTGGTGGCGTTAAAAGTGTAGGTTCGTTTTGCAAAGGTAGACGTGGAAATAATAATTCAGCAGTGCGATACGCTTCTTCTAAATGGGGATATCCAGAGAAGACGAATGTTTCTATGCCCAAATTGCGATATTCCAGCATTCTCGCAGCAACGGTGTCGGGATCTCCAACTAAGGCCGTACCAGCACCACCCCGCACCAATCCAATTCCTGTCCATAGGTTGGGGCTAATTTCTAAGGCTTCTCGACTACCACCATGTAATTGACTCATGCGCCTCTGTCCTTCAGAATCAGAATGAGCTAACTCTTTCTGAGCTTTAGCGATCGCATTCTCATCGACATACTTAATTAGTTCATTGGCTGCATCCCAAGCAGCAGATTCGGTTTCTCGCACAATTACGTGTAAGCGAATCCCAAAACGCACTGTTCTGCCTTGTTCAGCCGCCAATCGTCTAACTTCGGCAATTTTTTGAGCAACTTGTTGTGGAGGTTCACCCCAAGTCAGGTAAACATCTATATGTTTAGCAGCAACCCGCTTGGCAGCAGCCGATGAGCCACCAAACCATAAGGGTGGATATGGTTTTTGAACTGGTGGGAATAGGAGTTTACCACCTTTGATGTCCAGGTATTTTCCTTTAAAATCGACTGTTTCTCCGCTAACGATACCCCGCCAAACTCTGAGAAATTCATCAGTTAAATCATAGCGATCGTCATGACTAAGATGCAAGCCATCCCCAGCCAGTTGCAGAGGATCTCCACCTGTCACTACATTAATCAACAATCTTCCTTGAGAAATCCGATCAAATGTTGCTGCCATCCGTGCCGCAACACTTGGGGAAGTAATTCCTGGACGAATTGCCACCAGAAATTTCATTCGCTTGGTGACAGAGATGAAAGTAGCAGCAGTAATCCAAGCATCTTCGCAAGAACTCCCCGTGGGTAACAATGCACCCGTGTAGCCTAAACTATCTACAGCTTGGGCAATTTGCTGCAAATAATCAGGTGTGACGACACGAGAGCCAATATCTGTGCCTAAATAGCGTCCATCATGAGATCCAGTGGGAATAAACCAAAGAATTTGCATTTGTGTCAGGCAGGGGTATAAGGATAATTTTCTACGATAACTCGACCGAATTACCGTAGTTTGTAGTCAGCATTGTACAGGAAAATATTTAAAACGCCAGTATAGATTAACGATTCATAAAGAATAACTGCCCACAAAGTTGACTTTTTGACAGACAATTCTGATAATCATGACACTTTTGTTGCAACAATGGCTGTCGTGAAGAATACAAGTTTTGTGTCAATTACTCGCATTATTGCGACTGCGAAGTGTTCACTTGCGGTTTTATCGACAGGAGGCTTACTACCTAGCGGTTTGTCCCATTAAATATAATGAGTTTGTAGTAAGCACTTAAGTGCTTAAAAAACCAGGACTAAGGAATGAGAATTAAATAACATACAATTTATCAATACCTTTGCCAATTTACGAGGGTTCAACGCCTGTAGACACGTTATGAATACG